>JAILRK010000261.1 GCA_024698225.1 Oscillospiraceae bacterium
CATAGGCTTCTCTTCGGTGAATTTGACCGTATTTTCCACCACATTCCCGTCTGCGTCGTAGCCCGTGACCGTCTTCTCCTTCGTGGTCGTTTCCACGTCGGCGGTGATGGTCATGGTGTACGCTTTGGTCTCCGGGTCCTGTACGACGCTCCACGCTTTCCGCGTCGGGTCGGTAGGCACATACGCCCGCTCCGGATAGACGAAGACCCAGTAGTCATCCGGGTTCCACGTCGTCGGGTCAAGCCAGTAGTAGTAGCCGTACGATTTGCTTTCCTCGTCCCAGAAGAGATTGATGCCAAAACTGGTGTTTTTACCCGAAGCCTCATAGCCGTACCAGGAACTACCACCCCATGGGAAGATACCGCCAACTCTGTTGGTTACACCGAAGCACAGCGCAACGGGGCCCGCCGACTTGTCCATTACATAGTAGCCATTCCCGTTCATGTGCGCCTCATACCGCGTCCCGTTGACGGTGTAGTAGGCAGAATTGCCGTCCTTCGCGACATAGGCAACGACCTTGAGCCCATAGAGTTCAGCGAAGTTCACCTGATACATGTTGTTGACTTCCTGAGCTGCAACCCGACGGCCAAGGCGACTCCACGAGATTTCATTCAGGAACTCAAAGGTCTCCTCGTTGTTGCCTGCGGTCGTCACCTTGTAGAAGTGAACCGCATAATATCCACAATAGTCGTTGCCCACCAAATTCAGCAGGTCTTCGAATCGTTTTTTGCTCGCTTCCAAGGTAGCGGCCCCCACGTAGACGGTGTACGGACCGTTTTCATCCGTCCCGGTTGTAAGCACACCTGCCTGATACGTATCGCCAAGTCCACCATCAATGCAATCGTACAACTGGGTACCGTTGCCGAAGCAGACGACGCCGTAGCTGCTGTCCACACTGGTAATATGATCCGTGTTGGTAGGCAGTCTGCTGTCATTCAGCTTGCCGTTTACAACCGTGCCAAGATAACCGTTGACGCGCAGGGTGTAGCTGCCGCCGTAGTTCTTGTTCACGACGAGCTCCCCGGTGCTCAGGCAGAAGGTCACGCCGCAGTCCGGCGAACCCGCCAGCAGCATGTACTTCTTGCCCTCCACATTGGGGTCTTTCTCGAGGTCCAGCGTGGTCTCAAGGTCGACGGAGTCGGGGTTGGTGCTGCTCGTAACGATACGGACACTATCCCCGTCGCTGTTCTTCGTAACCGCACCGACTGTGAAGATTTCAAAGTCGTTGAGGTTGACGCTGCCGCTCTGCTCGGAGCTGGCGCGCACCACCCTGCCGGTTTCGTTCAGCGCGATGGTCATGCCGCTGGGCAGGGTGTAGGTCCCGTCGAGCAGGTAGTCGCTGAGGTTGGTTTTTTTGTAGGTGCCGCCGCCCAGGTAGGTTTCGCCGATGAAGTTGGTGACGCCCGGCGTCGCGATGATGGAAATCGAGCCGTTTGCCAGATACTTCATCGTGAACGGCGTGCCAAGCGTGAGATACACGTTGCCGTTCTCGCTGATGATGCGCTCGACGTTCAGGGTCTGGGAAATGGTGCGGTCGTTGTTCGTGGTCAAGCGCGTCACTGCCGTAATCTTCGCAAGCGTCAGCTCGGCATAGATGTCGCCGTCCGCGGTCATGCTCACATCCACGTCCTTGCCGTCGTCAAACAGGCAGAGGTAGGCGGAAAACAGCTTGCTGTTGTCCGTTGCGCTGCCGATGCCCTTCGCGCCGGTGACGGTGAGCTTGTGCGCCCAGACGTTGGCGACGGACGCGCTGCCCATCATGGCGCCGCTCTGTCCGTAGAGGTAACCGCCCTCTTCGCCGGTCCACTCGATTATTACCGTGCCCTTCTCGTTCTGAATGGCGCCGTTGATGCTCACGTTGCCCGTGCTTCTGTTGGTGATTTTCACGGTGGGCGCCACGTTGCCGTTCGTGTTGATGAGCTGATAGGTGCCGTTGATGGAGATGGACGGACCGGAGAGACTCTCGTTGAACACATCGATGCGGTTGATGCCGATGCTGCTCTTGCTGAGGTTCAGAATCTCCACCGAGGGGATGTACTGGACGCTGTAAATCCTGGTGTTGTTGCACGGAGCCACGCGACCATAGAGATTCAGAGAGCCGGCGGAGGCATTGGAAATGCTGATGCTGTCCTTGCTGGAGATGCTGGCGCCGGAGGCGTGCAGGCCGCCGTTCTCGTCAATCACCACGGTCACGCCGGATGCCGCGCCGCCGAGGTAGTAGGTCGCGTTGCCGACGTCGGTGGAATAGTTGTTGCTGCAGCTCCTGCCGGAGTGAGAGCGCCCGACGATGAAGCCCACACGGATGGTACGCGCGCCCACACTCATGCTGCCGTTGAATCCGCCTGAGCCGATGCTGGCGTTGCGCGCCCGGACCACGGTGTTGCCGTCAAATCTGGTTTTGCTGTTGGCATTCACCGTGACGTAGGCATTGGACTCGATTGAGCCAAAGAGCGCAAACACCTTGGTGCTGGCATTGGACCTGACGGAGCCGCCGTTGAGGGGGTTGGTGGAGGAGCAGACGTTCAGTGTGCCGTAGGAGCCGATGTCCGCGTAGCTCGCCGTCACCGCCGTGTTGATGGTGACATTGTTTCTGGAGTCTGCTTTCGCAAAGCCCGCCGCACCGCCTGCCAGCGCGCTGGTATCGGCGGAAACGTTCAGGCGGCTGACGCCCGCGTAGACGTCGGTAACCTGGCCGATGAGCTTGGCAAGTGCGCCGCTGCCGCTCATACCGAGGTTGACATTGGCATTGAGCTTGACGGTGTTGCTGTCTGCGTAGACGTAAGGCTTCGCACCAAGACCAACCGCATTCACGCTGCCGACGCTGCTGCTGGTAGCGCCCGTCAGCGCGCGGACAATCAGGCTGCCGGTCTTCGCGTTCACGGAGGCGCCGCGCTGAACGTTGACGTTGACGTTGGATTCGACCCCAACGGTAATTCTGGCGGTGCCGACGCCCACCAGACCAACGCTGCTGCCCTTTGCGGTGGTGGAGATGCTGTCGTTCGTGCCGCCCTCGCCCTTCACGGTAATCGTGCCGAGCTGGGAGACGAGCGAGGAGCCGCTCCGCAGCGTCACGTCAACGGTGCGCGTGACGAAGTTCTTGCACGTCAGTTCGCCTGCAGCGACCAGACCCGCGCAGTTGAGGTTGGTCGTCGCGCTCTGGTTCACGTCCGCCTTGCCGGTCAGGTTGATTGCGCCGACGGCGTCCAACTGTGCGCCCTCATAGGCGGTGACGTAAATATACTGGTGTGCATGGTTCTGCGCATACTTGACGCTGGCGCTGAACGCAAAGCCGATGCTCGTGCCGTCCACCTTGCTTCTCTCGTTGGTCTTGTCGGTCGCTTTCACATCGATTTTGCCGGCGGAGGTCAGCTTGGCGTTGCTGCCCACATACGCCTCGGTCTGGGTATAGGAATCGGTGTCAACAATGCTCGCGGAAATGCTTGCCAGCGAGATGTTGAAGCCCTCCTTCATGACGGCGGACACGCTGGCATTGTTGACTGCGTTCACCAGAATGTCGCCCTTGCCGGTGTTCACACAGGCGTTGCTGCCCACATAGGCGCGCACCGTCTGCCTGGTTGCCTTGGGCGCAAGCCCCAGCGCTCCGAGCATTTTCACCAGGTCGCTGGCAACGCCGACGTAGGCCGTGACGCCGCCGCCGGTGGCGCTGAACAGGGACGCGCTGCCCGAGGCTGCGCACTCGGAATAGGAGGTGGTGTTGCCGTTTGCCTGCACGTCCACGTTGCCTTTTGCCACGTTGAGGGTGAACGCGCCGCCGTTGCCGATGTGCGCCTCGTTGATGTCCGCCGTCTCTGCCGAGGCAAAGAGGACCGTCATTTTTGCGACGGAAACGGAGAAGGGCCGGGTGATGATGGCCCGCGCGTTGGTGTTGCTGGTGGCGCAGACCTTGACGCCGTCTGCGACGTTGATGACGCCGTTGTTGCTGCCGCCGACCCACGCGCTGTTCTTCATGCTCGCCACCGCGATGGCGGTGGTGACGGAGCCCGAAAACAGGGACAGGGACAGCGTGCCGCCATTCAGGTAGACATACGCGCCCTCGGTGGTGCCTGCCTTGTAGGTGGCGTCCACGTCGATGCTGTTGGCGTTGACCGTGCCAGAGACGTTGAAGTACGCCTCCTGCTCAATCTGGAACATGGAGTAGAGTGCGTTGGCGGAAATGCTGACGCCGGAGAGCGAGAACTTGGGCTGCGCCGCGTCTGCCACGGCTTTTCCGCTGCCCTTGACCTTGACCGCGACCGTGCCCTTGATGGTCGCCTTGCCGCTGCCGGTCACCGTTGCCTTCGCCCGGATGGCGGTGAGGGCAACGCCGACGTTCACCTCCGCGGCACTGCCGGACACGGAGACGCCGGAGGCGGCGATGATGCTGTCCGCCCACGTGTAGTGGCTGGTGATGATGTAGAGGGAGCCGGAGATGTTGATTTCCTTCTCCTCCGAGCCGGTGGTGTTCATGGTCGCCTCGTAGGTGCCGGAGGCCTTCGCCGTGGTGCTGTTCGTCGACACCCTGTAGGCGCTCACGTTCACGGTGGGCTGGTTCACGCCCGCATAGGCATAGCTGCTGCCAAAGACGTTGGCAAAGACGTTGCCTTGGATGTCCATGCCGCCGCCGTAGATGCTGGCGCGCACGGTGGCGTCCGTCTCGGCAATCGACACGTTGACCGTGGCGGATGCCAGACCGACACTGACCAGGTTTGCGCCGACCATTGCCTTCGCGCCGGTATGATCGATGTTGTTCACCGACGCGGGAGCCGTGACCGAACTGCTGCCGCTGGTCGTGTTGAAGCGGGAGATGACCGTCAGCGGTCCGCCGGTCTTGAGGAAGGTGCCGCCCGCGAAGGCATCCTGCACGGCGTGCAGATACGCCTTTGCCGCGTTGGCGCCAAAGCTGGCGCCGCTTAACGAGAACAGGCCGCCCGCAATGTTTGCCTCGGAGTACGCCTGCCCGTCGGCGATGATGGTCACGCTGCCGGAGGCGTCGATGATGCCGGTGCCGGTGACGGTGCCGCCCTGCTTGGGAAGGCCGACGCCGACATAGGACTCGACCCGCGCGTCGGAGAGCGCCACGTTGACGTTCACGGAAGCGCCGCTCAGACCGACCGCCGGCTGCGCGGTCTCTGCGGTGGCCTTTGCGTAGTAGTCCGAGGAGATGTTGATGGTGGTTGCGTAGATGTTCTTGGTACCGCCCGCGACATAGGCGTTGAACGCGCCGTCTGCGTAGGCGTAGGTCACGACCACGCCGCCGCCCGCAAGGCCGAGGTTCACTGTGCTCGCCTTGTGTCCGGCGTTGGCAATGGTGTTGCCCTCGGAGAGGACGGTGATGTTGCCCCTGACGCTGTCCGAACCGATGCCCGCGCCGTGGATGAAGGCATTGTTCTTAAAGCTCATGGTGGCAATGGCGGTGTTGGCGTCAAGGCTCACGCCGCTGATGCCCACGCCTGCCGAGCCAATCAGCGCCTCCGCCGCGGCAGAGGTGTTATCCTTGTTGAACTGGGTGACAATGCGGATGCCGCCGCTTGCGGTCACGCTGGCGTTGCGGATGTAGGCGTTCTGCTCGCCGTCGAGGTCCGCCGAAACGTAGTTGATGACCGCCTGCGCCGCGCTCATGCTGAACTCGGGCGCGCGATAGAGCGCATAGGCCTTGCCGTTCGTCACGGACAGGATGTTGATGCCCGTGCTGCCGGTCGCCGTCACGCTGCCGGTGCCGCTGATGCCGGCGTAAATCTTCGGCAGGCTCTTCGCGACTGCGAAGTTGACGCCGCCCGAAACCGCGCTCATTGCCACGCTGCTTGCCGCGCTCAGTGCCACGGTGTAGACCGTTGTGTTGTTGCCGATGTCAATCGCACCGGCGGTCACGCTGTTCGTCCCGGCGTCGATTTCCGCGCGGAACTCGCCCTTGGCATAGGCATAGAGCACGTTGAGCGTGAGCGCCGCAACACCCAGGCTGACGTCGGGCGCCAGCACGTCCGCGACGGCAAGGCTGGTTTCCTGTGTATACAGCTTGAGGGTGGCGTTGCCGGTGTTGATGGCGGCATTGCTGGTGCGCGCGAAGTTCTTTGCGTTGCTCGTCGCAATGGCGATGTTAATCTGTCCGCTGACGAGGCTCATCGAGGCTCCGCCGTTGCCGCCGAGCAGCGCCGCTGCACCGACGTCGGCGGCGTTCTTGCCCTCTTTGAGGGTGTTGCCGCTGTACACCGACTTGCCGTCGTTCAGGTAGGACTCAATCGTGACGCCGCCGTTGGCGTTGACCGTGGCGTCGGCAATCAGGGTGTCCTGGCTGGCGCGCTGGTTGGCGTACACCACGTTCGCCGCGATGGTCACGCCGGAAAGCTCCAGCGCGGGCTTGTCCGCCTGCGCGTGAGCGGTTGCCTCGCCGTCGGCACGGATGTTCACCGCACCGGTGGCGTTGAGGGTGCCGATGCCGGTGATGCCGGTGGTTGCCTCGGAAATCACGTCGGCAGTCGACGTGTTGCTCTGGAGGCTGACGCCGCTGACGCCGAGAACCGGCGCCTGCGTAATCGCCTGGGACTTGGAGATGTAGCGTCCGGTCCGCGTGCCGTAGCCGTTGGTCGCCTGCGTGCCGTTGATTTCCACGGAGGTGACGTTGGAGATGCCGCTCAGGTCGAGCACCGCCTCAAACTCACCGGCGGCGTAGCTGCTGACCACGTTCACGCCGATGGAGCCGGCGCCCGCGCTGACTGCCGGCGCTTCCACAAACGCCTTGGCGTTGCTCACGCCGACGTTGAGCACGTGGACCTTGACCGCGGAGCTGCCGCTCTCGCTGCCAAAGGCGCTGGCGTTGGTGTGAACGGCGTTTCTGGCGCGTGCCACCGCCGTCGCCACGTTGACCTTCAGGCTCACGAGGCTCAGCGACGCACCCTGCTTGCCGCCGGTGCCGCCCAGCGCCGCCTTGGTCTGATAGTCGCTTGCGCCCTCGCGGTTGAGGAACGCATAGAGGTAAACGTCGCTCGCAGTGGCGCGGGCATTGTCCACGGTGACCGTCTGGTCCGCCTTGAGATAGGCGACGTTGACGTTGACCGTGAGGTTGACCGCGTCAAGCGTGATGACGGGCGTGTTGATGTGTGCGTAGCTGCTCGCGGTACCGTCACCGACGACCGTAATCTTGCCGCCGTTGGCGGTGATTTTGGTCATCTCGTTCTCCGCACCGCTGAGGTACGCCCTTGCCTTGGTGCTGTTGTAGGCAATCGCCGCGTTGACGTCCAGGCTGGCGAGCTTGACGCTCACACCGCCGAGGACCGGGGTCAGCTCCGCATTGGAGATGCTCTTCCAGTTGTTCTTCACGGTGATGTTGCCCTCGACAACGACGTCGTTCGCGCTCTCGAAACCGGCGGCAAAGTCGCCCTTGGCGATGGTGGTGCCGTGGTTGATGCCCACGCCGACAGCGCTCTGGGAGAGATTGCCGACGTTGAGGGTGGCAACCGCCGCCGCGTCGTTGAGGATGTTGACACTGCCCTTGATGGTCATGTCGCTGCCGCCCGCAACCGCGTGGCTCTTCGCCGCCGCCTTGGACACGGCAGAGTTTGCGCTGGCACTCAACATGGCTGCAGAGTAGGAGAGAATCAGCGCCTCCGTCATGGACGTGATGCTGCCGCCATAGCTCAGATTGCCGTCAAGCGCCGTCTTGAGGAAGTTCATGACCTCGGTGCCGAAGGAGGACGGCATGGTCATGGTGTTCTGGTGGGACTGGACGTCCACACCGCCGTAGATGGTGGCGGTGACGTTCGGGGTGAAGCGTGCCTCCTGCTGCGCCGTCAGTGTGGCATAGGAGAAGGAGACGCTTGCGGCAATCTCGCCGATGGCAGCGTTGGCGATAATGGAGTAGGCTCTCGCGCTGCCCCACGCCTGGACGCTGACCGGTGTGCCGCTGCCGCCCTCGGTGCCGATGGTCATGGACCCGCTGCCCTCGCCGAAGACAACCGCACGGTTGCCGGACTCGTTGAGAGAGACCGCGAAGTTCAGCGCCACGGCAACCGCACCGGCGGCGCCCGTAATCACCACGCACAGAGACTCGGAATCTGCGGGGTCGCTCTGCGTGCCGGCGTTCATGCTCAGGTTCTCTGCGGAGATGGTCACGCCGGAAACGTCGATGAAGGAGTAGTTGTTTGCCTTGAGCTGGCTGACTGCCACGTTCGCACCCACGGCGACCACACCGCCGACAATGGCCGTGCCGAAGACCTCGGTCTTGCCGATGGCTCTGCCGCTGATGCTGATGCCGTCCGCGACAATCACGTTGGCGCGGTTGATGGCCGTCTGGTTCTCCACGCGGTTGAAGCCGAGGGAGACAAGACCGTTGACTGCCACGCCGCCCACCGCCATGCTGACACCGATGACCTTGGTCTGACCGGTGAAGGCGGAGGTGATGCTCAGGCTCTGCGCACGAATCGTGCCCTTGGTCGCCGCGTCCACACCGGTGGTGGGGTCGACGCCGACGAAGGTGTACGCCTGCGCGTTGTTGATGGCGACTGCCACGCTGACGCCCACTGCCACGGCGCCGCCTGCAATGCCGATGATGATGGCGGTGGCGTCGGAATTGCTGTAGGCGGTGTTCAGCGTGATGACGGGGTTGTCCACGACGCTGACGCCGTCGCCGATGTAGGTCTTGACCAGCGTGCGGTTGACCGCCACGCTCGTGCCTGCCGACACACCGGCGGTGCCGCCGACGGCGAGGGTCGCCGCTGCGGTGGTCGCCTTGGTCTGGCCGCTGTTGCTCACGTTGATGGCGCTGACGTCAGCGATGGTGCCGCTGCCGCCGATGCCCGCCTCGCTGCTGCCCTGGAAGAAGGTCATGCCTGCGGAGGCTGCGATGCCCGCGACGCCGCCTGCGGATGCCGCAATGCTCAGCGCCAGCACGTGGCCGTAGTCCATGATGGACTGCACGTTGAGCTTGCTCACCTGCGCGTCGCCGCTGCCCAGCGCGGCGCTGACGCTTGTCACGCTGCCGTTCATGACCGCGCGGCTCAGTGCGCCGACGACCAGAATGCCCGCGGAGACGTTGACACCCACGGTGCCGCCGCCGCCCGCCGTGACGGCAATCAGGTTGATGGAGCTGCTGTCCGTGCTCACACCTTCCTGCGCGTTGGCACGGGCCATGTTGGGCTCAAGATAGTAAGATGCCTTTTCGTTGACCTTCGCGTTGGTCTTTTTCGTGACGGTGGCGGCGTTGCTGCCCGTGCTGGAGCTGACGTTGACGTCGTTCGCCGCACTGAGCACCGCGCCGTTGCCGACCTCGGCAACCACGTTGGAGTTGAGCACGCCGACTGCCACGCCGACGCCCACGCCCGCCGTGCCGCCGACGGATACCGTACCTGCCACGACGACCGTATCCAGCACGTCGCTTGCAAGGACGTTGATGCTGCCGGTCCGGGCAATCACGCGGGTCGCCGCGTCGATGACGGCGCTGGTGGCGTCCTTATAACTGCCGGTGCCGATGGCATACTTGTTCTTGTTGTCCGCGCGGTTGAGCGTGCTGTCGCTCATGCCGGAATCGCTGACCGGGGCGGCGTCGGTGCTCTTTCCGCTTTCATCCGTCTGCTTGTCGCTGCGGTAGCGGACGTAGAGCTGGCGCAGACCGAAGGAGTCGTTCCTGTCGGTGCTCTCGGTCATGGTGCCGTCTTCGTTTCTGAGGTAGTACTTGCCGTTGCGCTCGTAGATATAGCGGACCGAACCGTCGCTGAGCGTCTTGATGTACCCCTCATACTGCGCGCCGTTTTCATCGTAAGCGTAGTAGATGTTGAATCCGGCGCCGAAGTAGATGTAGCTTGACCCGTTCTGATAGAACAGGCGCTTGGTTCTGTCGTTCACGACAACGTCAGCATCTTCGTCCAGGAGGTTGTGCATGATTTCCCCGTCAGCGAACGTGCCGAAATAGTTGTTGAACGCAAACGTGCTGGTCACGTCCGTGACGGCAGTCGCGCCGCTTTCCGCGTAGAGCATGCGCTTGTCGTCTCTGACGTAGAGGATGAACTCGTCCGTGTCGAGCATGATGCTCAGTGTGTCGGCGTCAACCTCGAGGGTCTGCTTGAGCACGCCCTCCTCGTCGACAAACACGCCCTGAACCAGCTCGCCGCTGCCCGGGTTGCTGACCTGATAGCCGGTGATGTTGCCGTCCTCGTCGCGGACAGCGTAGAGGTCGTGGACATAATAGGTGTTGTCCTCGGCGTCCTTAAACATCCGGAAGGTCAGGTTCCCGCTGCGCTTGGTCGCGTTGCCATCCTTGTCGGTGGTGTAGTAGATGCTGTAGTCGCAGGTCAGCTCAGGATGCTCGTAGAGGTCCTGGCCGTACTCGTCGTAACCGGTGCTGAACTCCTCAGCGGTCTGACCGTCGCCGGCGAGCAGGTCGTCCAGGCTGTCCTCGGGCTTCTGCCCCTCAAGGGCATGGGAGTTGCCGCTGGCGAACGCCGCGTCAAGCTGCGTCTGCGGGTCGGGACCGTTGCCGGAGTAGATGCCGTCGTGCGCGTCCTGGCTCATGGCCGCGCCTGCGACCACCACGCCGAGGGAGACGCCGACGCCCGCCGTGCCGCCGCCCGCGATGGTCGCGGCAACGTCCACGAGGTTGCGGTCGGAGTCCGCACTGACGAGGGTGTCGATGTAGGCGTCGATGAGGGAGCTTGCGCCGACCTTCGCCTCAACGGTGTTGAAGCTCAGGGACACCAGCGCCGAGACGCCGACGGCTGCCGTGCCGCCAAAGGTGGTGGTCAGGATGACGGCGACGAGGGTGTAGTCATCGTGCGCGGTGACGTTCACCGAGGACTCCTCGGAGCGCAGCGTCACGCCGCTGCCGGTGAGCGCCTGGGTGTTGAGCTTCATGATGACCACGTCCACCGTACCGCCAACGCCCGCCGTGCCGCCGAGCGCCACGCCAACGCCGTCCGCCGAGAGGACCTCGGTGGAGTCCGCGGTGACGAGCACGTCGCCCTTGGCGATGAGCTGTGCGTTGTCCGTGACCTTTGCCACGGTGGAGTTGTAGAAGTAGGTGACCAGCACGACTGCCGTCGCGCCCGCGCTGCTGCCGCCCGCGATGCAGGCCGCAACGTTGAGCAGGGTGGAGTCGCTGTCCGCATCGACGCGGATTGCGCCGCTCTCAGCGGTGACGTCACCGCCGAGGACTGCGGAGGTCTTGCTCTGGAAGACCATGGCGTTGATGCCGGCGGCTACGCCGGCCTTGCCCGCCACGGCAAAGCTGATGCCCAGCAGCCAGAGGTCATCCAGGTTGTTTGCACGGACGGTGACGTCCTTGCGCGCCATTGCAACGGCAATGCCGCCCAGGTCCGCCTGAACCGTCTTGTTGAAGACCATGGTCAGCACGGTCGCGCCGACGCCGACCTTGCCGGACGCCGCGAGCGAACCGCCGACCTCGACCATCAGCGTGTCGTCATCCGCCTCGATGAAGATTTCCGCATCGCCGCTGCCGTCGACTGCCTGCGCCGTCGGGTTCTCGCCCTCAAGCGCATAGCCCGCGTAGAGCTTGCCGTCCGTGCCGATGAGGGCGTGGACGTTGTTCTTCACCACCAGCGTGTCGATGACGCCGGAGATTGCCGCGCTGTTGCCGGAGGCAGCCGCCGCAATGGCAATCTGAATCATGGTCTCGCTTGCCGTCGCGCTGAAGACGATGCCCTTGCGCTTCAGGCTGCGGTTGGTGGGCGTTGCAAAGCCGTCGCCCATGCCCTGCGCAACGATGGTAACCTCATCGCCCGCGTCTGCGCCGACTTCGTTGCGCATGACCACGGTGCTGACCGTCGCGCCGACCGCCGCGCCCTTGCCGGACACGGAGATGCCGCCCGCGATGTCATAGACCTCGGTCTCGTACTTGGCAAAGTTGCCGACGCTGCCATTCGCGTGGATGACGGAGCCGCTGCCAATCATCGTCTTGACGACGGAGCCGCCCACCACCACGGGGATGGTGCCGGAAACGGTGCTGCCCTTGCCGGAGCCCGCAAGCGCCAACGCAACCAGAACGGTCATGTCGTCGCCGCTCGCGCGGATTGCCACGTCGCCAAGCGCATCCACGGTGAGCGCGCCGGTGGTGACGGTCGCCTTGCGGCTGAACACGTCCACACTGATGGTCGCGCCGAACGCAGAGCCCTCACCGGAGGCGGCAAGCCCCGCGGAGACCAGAATGATGGTGGATTCGGAATCCGCCGTCACGCGCACGTCTCCGCCCGCGTTCATGGTGACGTCGCCCATGGTCACGGCGCTCTCGGAACTGGTGACGAGAACGCTGACCACACCGGCCACGCCCGTGCCCTTGCCGGAGCCGGAGGCGCTGGCAAGCACGTTAATCATGTCCTCCACGATGGAGGTGGAAATCTCGATGGCGTCCTCGCTTGTCAGGCTGACGCCGTCGGCAATGTTGACCAGCGCCTTGCCCTCGTTGACAATCACGCCGAAGGTGCCGCCGACTGCCGTGCCATCCTTGGAACCGGAGGCGCTGGCGGAGATGAGCATCAGCTCCATGTCGGCCTCGCTGCGGACCAGAACGCTGTACGCGTTGATGACCGCATCGGCTCCGACCTCGCTGAGCGCCTTGTTGTTCATGGCGATGGCGTTCAGACCGCCGCCGATGGTCGCCGCGGCGTTGGAGGAGGTGCTGATTGCCATGGCAATGGTGATTGCCATGTAGTCGTCGTTCTCGACGGCCTTCTGGCTGTACGCGCCGGTGGCGTTGATGGTCGTGTTCGCGCCCACGCGCGCCGTCGTCACGTTTTCGTTGAGGATGAAGCCCAGCGTCAGGCCGACGCCCGTCTTGGACTTGCCCGCGCTGATGCCGCCGCCGATGACACGGGTGTTGGCGTCGTTCTTCGCAAGAACCGTCACGCTGCCCGCGCCCTCGTCGTCGTCGCTGCCGACCTGGATGGTGCAGTGGTCGCCCAGCGCCGCCTCAACCGTGTCATAGAAGAAGGCCATGGCAAACGCGCCCGCGACGGAGGCGTTCGCTTCCTTCTTGCCCGAGGTGATGATGGAACCCGCAATGGCCTCCACATAGTAGTTGGTCGAGGAGAGGAAGTTCAGCGTGTCAATCAGCGCCATAATCTTGTCGGTCGAGGCGTTGATTTTCACCGAATAGCTCTTGTCGTCCGGTCCCTTGTGGATGTCAATGATGCCGAGGTCGGCGTTTGCACGCTCGTCCTCGTCGAGGTCAGAGGAGTCCGTGATGAAGGTGGCCTTGCCGTTCGCGCTGACGTAGTCGCTCAGCGTGACCTTTTCGTTCACGGCGGTAACCTGCAGGGACTCTGCCGTGATGCCGGTGTAGTCGCCCACCAGCGTGCTGACCTCGGTCTCGTCATAGACGAGGGCGAAGGCTGCGCCGATACCGACGGAGCTGCCCTTGCCGATGCTCATGCCGCCTGCGCGCAGTGCGGTCTTCGCCTTGTTGTTGGACACAAGGGAAACCTCACCGCCGATGAGGGTCGCATGGTTGTCCGCCGTGCCGTTGTCCAGACGGACCGCCGTGACGGACTCGTTTGTCACAACCGCGATGGCGCCGCCGATGGAAATCCCGCCGCCGCCGGCAACCGCGCCTGCCAGAGCCTGCGCCGTCAGCCAGCCGCGATACGAGCCGTCCATGTTCACGGTCGTGCCCGCGTTGAGGGAAAGCACGCCGTTGGTCTTGCCGTCATCGCTGACGGTGTAGAGCGTCGTACCGTCGAAATAGTAGGTTTCGCTGTCCTCGGCGTCGGTGTAGACCGTGTAGGCCGTGTTGCCGAAGTAGACGGTCTTCTGGGTCTCTTCCCCGTCCTTCACCGCGGCGGGCTCCATCACGGCCGTAAGGTCGTCGATGCTGGCCTCGCTCTCGCTCAGGTCGTCGCCGGTTGCCGTGAGCACGGCGCCGGGCGCGACGCTGACGAGCGACTTGCTGCGGTTGACGGACACGGCAATGCCTGCCGCAATGGAGTTGGACTCATCGCTGACACTCATGGCAACGCCGGTGCCCAGCGTGCGATAGTTGAGCCGGTCGCTCGTGGACACGTCGACATTCGCCGCCGTCACACTGCCGGAGACCGTGGTCTCGGCAACGTGCTTGGTGATGTTCAGGCCCACAGCCGCCGCAATCTGATACTTCGTGCCGCTGTCGCTCTTCGGAGAGGCGACGCCGCTCTTGCCGCCGGTGGTGTCGTTGTTCACGCCGCCGGTCTCGGTGTTCGCCGTCTCGGTGCCCTTGTTCACCGTTGCGTCTGTCTTGTCGGTGCCGGACGCCTCAACGTTCTGCGTGGCGAGCACGTTGGTGGACAGGGAGTTGCCCGTGCTGGCCTTGCTGGTCGCGTCGGCCTTGCTCTCGCTGTTGAGCTTGCCGTTGACCTTCGAGGCGGTCTTGTTGTCCTTGTTGGCACTCGTGTCCGCCTCATCGCCGGAGCTGAAGTAGTCGCCGGAGAGCAGCTTGTTGAAGGTTTCCTCGGTCTGCTCGATGCCGTTGGCGAACTTGTCCATCATGCGGGACATGTCCGCGCCCATCGCGGTGGCAAGCGCCTTGCTGAGGTCCTCGTCATAGGTCTCGGAAATCAGCTTCGCCGTGCCCGCCACGGTGGCGGTGCCGCCGAAGGCGGCGTTCACGCTCGACGCGTCGATGTTGACGGTGACCGCCGCACCGACTGCCGTGCTGTTGCCCTGGGCAAAGCCGCTTGCCTGCACAAGGCTCTTGTTCTGCTTCCACGCGTACAGCAGCAGGGAGGCGAACTGGTCGTTGTCCTCATCGTCCTTGTCGAGGGCGATGCTGTCCGCGCCGGTGGTTGTGATGGTCGCACCCTGCGCCACTTCGGCGTAGATGTTGTTGTCAACAATGTTCACCGCCGCAGAGGCGTCGATTGCGATGTCCTTGGTCTCGGGCTTCTTGCCGCTCTTCTGACCCTCGAACGGGTCCGTGCCGGAGACGGAGATGGTCTCGACCTCGCGGTCGGCAAAGCTGCGAATCTCCATCGTCCCGGCGGTTACGCCGCGGTTGGCCTCCACCGCCGCTCTGGCGGTGACGTCCGCGTACAGCAGCGCGAAGGCTGCGCCCACGCCGACGCTCTTGCCCTTGTTCTTGCCCGCACCCGCAGTGGACGCGGACTCGTTGTCCGCAAGCGCCGTCCAATCCGCCGTAACGGTCACGGCCTCGTCGGGCATGACGAAGATGTACGCCGTGCCGTCGTCCACGGGAATGCTGTACTCGATGGTCTGAATCTGCTTCTTTTCGCCGTTCGCCGTGTACCACAGAGCGCTGAGCTTGTAGCCGTCCTTCTCGTGGACCTCGACCACGGCATTGCTGCCGATGCGGACGTCGGCGCTCGCCGCGCCCTCGGTCTCGTTGTCATCGGGGTGGACGGTGATGTTGGCGTCCGTGGTGGAAACGGTGCGCGTGTCCTCGTCGATGGTGACGTTGATGACCAGGTTGGTCCACTCAACGCGCCCGGCGAGGTCCAGCGCGGTGACGTCGAGGGTGTAGGTGCCGTCGTCATTCGCCGTGACGGTCGTCTCAACCTCGGTCTCCTTGCCGGTCTGGTCCTCGGGGTTCTCCTCGTCGTCCGCTGCCTTGATGTAGGTATAGGTGGCGGCGGTGTTGACGAGATAGCCCTTCGGAACGGTGATGGTGATGGTGTTGCCATCCTCGCTGAAGCTTGCGGAGGCTGCCTTGTGCGAAAGGATGACCTGAATCTGCTGCTCCTTGAGCGTGTCGCCCTCACCCTCGGTCTTCTCGGTGAAGGTGGCGGTCTCCTCAAGGCTGCTCTCGCTGTCATCGCTCGCGCCGGCGCCCTTGTTCTTGTCGGCGGTGCCGTCGGGGTTGGTGCCGCTGGTCGCGGTGGTCTCCTCGCGCTGGTTGGCGTTCGCCAGCAGCTCCACGTTGCCGGAGACGTTGATTGCGTCCGCAGCCGTGGGGGTGTCGAGCGCCGTGATGACGGCGTTGGTGCTGCCGTTGAGCACCGCGATGGCAACCGTGCCCGCGATGCCGACCTTGCCCGCGCCCGCACCGGCGATGCCGGTGGTGACGAAGGTGTGCGCGTCGGGCTTCACCGCTTCCTCAGCGGGCTGAATCTTGAGGTCCAGCTTGTCGCTGATGCAGTCAAGCGCGGCGTTGGTCACCGCGAGGCCGATGGCGCCAATCGCGCCCTTGAGCTGTTCGAGCACCAGGTCGCTGATGCCCGCCTTGAGCTCTGCCGCCGCGCCGAACACGTCAATCACGCCGTCGGTCAGCTTGTTGATGGCTTTCTCGCCCTCCTCCGTCAGGGTCTTCTTCGCCGTGTCGTACACGATGTTGCCGAGCTTGGCGAAGTCAATCTTGCTGAAGAAGTTGGTCAGGTTCTTGTCGAGGCCCTTGTGTGCGTCCGTACCGTCGCCCACAAACAGAATCTTGATGCTCTCTGCGGTCTTGGTGACGCTGTTCCAGGCCTTGACGATGCCGCCGGTCACGGCGCCGCTCTCGTCCTTGACGCACCAGATGGCCTCAAGGTCATCGGGGATGGTCTTGATGGTATCGACCATGCCCATGACGGTGTTGTAGCCGTCCACAACCGGCTTGACCGTCTTGTCAAAGAGGTCCGTAATCTTGCCGACCATCTCGTTGGCGTAGTCCTCGCCCGCCTGCTCAACGGTGCCGAGCAGGGCGGTGGCAAGGCTGGTCGCGCTCTTCTTGATGATCTCCTCCAGCGTGTCCGCCTTTTTGGAGAGGCTCGCCTTGGCGGCGAGGTACGCCGCGTTGAACTCGCCGGAGTAGTCGTGGGTCACGAAGGCGCTTGCCTTAACTGCCAGATCAGCGGCGGCTTCGACCAGCTCGCCCGAGGCGGTCACCAGTTTTTCCGTCTGGTCGAGCAGCGCAACGGCCTTCTTTCCAACTTCGCCCGCAGCGGCTTCAATGCCGTTGTTCTCAAAGTCGAACAAGTGCTCGATGCTCTTTGCGACGCCGTCATAGGCCGTCTTCAGCAGGCCGGGCATGGCCTCGATGTCCGTGCCGGTCTTGGTGATTCTGGTCTCGGTGTCCTCCACCGTCTGCTTGATGCTTTCAATGGTTTCCTCGATGGAGAGCACGGTGTCTCTGGCATTCTCGACGGACTGGATGAGGTCGCCGAGCATGTCGTCGCGAATGTCCTCCAGGGCGGCATAGGCGAGCTTGACGACCTTGCCGATGATGGTCTCAGGCTCTTCCTTGTCCATGTCGCCTTCGACGTAGAGGACCTTCAACAGCGTGTCCTTCATGTCGATGGCAAAGCCCTTGATGCCCTTCGAGCCGGTGATGGCACCAATCAGCTTGTCGGGTGTGAGCTGCTTGAGAACCTCGTCCTTGGCGGAGCCCTTCAGCGTGTCAATCAGCATGTCCTGAATGGTGCCGATGTTCTTGTCCAACAGGCTCTTCAGCAGCCCGGTGACGTGGTCCGCCGTGAACTTGTCTGTCACCGTGCTGACGCCCGTGCCGTAGACGTTGAGGATTGCGTCGTAAACCTCGGTCAGCTTGTCCTGAACGTCCTGTGCGCGCTGCTGGTATTCGTCCACCAGGGCAACGCAGTCCATCACATCCCGATAGCAAAGCAGAACCTGCGCCACACAGGCGTCGATTTCCTCCTCGTTGTCGGTATAGACGGCCGTCACGTTGTTCTTGACGGTGTTAATCAGCGTGACGATTTGCTCAGCGAGCGCGTCATACGTGTCCTCCAGGGTTGCAAGCTCACTCTTAACGGCGTCATACTTATCCAGCACGTTCTCGTATGCCGCCTTGGTCTCGGCATAGATGCGCTGGAGCTCCTCGTCGTTTTTCGCCGCTTCGATGAAAGCGTCGGTGGTCTCGTTGAGCAGCTCGCTGAGGTAATCCTCGCCCAGCTCCTCGGAGAGCAGCTCGTACGCGTTCTCGATGGCCGCAAGCGTCTGGTCGAGCAGTGCGCTGCCCAGATTCACCAGGCGGTTGGGGTCAAGCGCGTCCTCGGCAAGGCTTTGTGCCTCGTCGGGCAGCGCCATGATGTTTTCCACAAGCTCGTTATAACGCTCGCGCAGGGAAAGCGCGTCGTTGTAGAGCTTCTCCAGCTTATCCTTGAGCGCCATGACCTGCTCGTAGACGGACTGCACGTCGCTCACGACGGTATTGGCATCGTCCAGAACGGTCTTGATTTCGGCGTAGATGTTCTGAAGGTCAGCCATGTCCGTCTTTTCGAGCTCGGGCTTCAGCTCCGCCCAAATCTCGCTGGTCAGGGTCTCGGGAAGCTGCTTGAGCAGGTCGATGAAGTCCTCAAGGTTGTTCATGATGCGGGTGACGGGGTCGACGTCGCTGTTGACCAGCTGCTCGAAGCTCGTACCCTTGAGGGACTCTGTCGCCGCGTCGCCAACGCCGTTGGCAACGGTGTTGACCAGGCTCTCGAACGTGCCGTTGTCCAGCTCGAAGCCCAGTTCATCGATCAGGTCTTCAATCAGCGCTCTCACAAGCTGGGAAATCCAGTTGGTGCTGAGCGTTGTGACCTCATAACTGCTCTCTTCGCTCTCTTCGCCCTCTTCGGCGTCCTCGTCCTCCTGGCTCGTGGTCTCGATGACCGTGGCGCGGACGGACAGGCTGTCCGCCTCTACCGTTGCGTCGCCAAGGAGGGCGTTGTTGGTGTAGTCGTAGACGTTAATCGCCACGGCGACGCCCACGCCGATGTCGGTCTGGGTGGCGCTTGCGTTCGCCACGACAGAAACCGTGTGCAGTGCCAGCGCGTCCACGCTGACCTTGCCGTTTTCAATCAGTTCGTCGAGGTCATTGTACTCGGGCTCGCCCTCGTAGTGCGTAATGACCTGCGCGCCGCCGCCAAGCTCCGCCTCGTTCTTGCTGGAGGTGATGTTGAGCGCAAAGCCCGCCGCGACAGACACGCTGCCCTCGCCGGTCTGCGCCGTCTGGCGGTCACTGACCATGTTGTTGACGGAGTTGCCGTTGGTGTTGTCGCTGCCGACGTTGCCGGAGAGCTTCGCGCCGCCGCCGAGAATGGAGTCCGCCTGTTTGTCGGAGCTCCCGTCGTCGCCTGAGCCTCCGTCGGCGTCTCCGTCGCCGGAGTCCTTATCTTCTCCGCCTGCGCCGTTGGCGCTGGCCTTGCTCGTCACGGTCTCGCGGGCGTTCTGTCTGGACTTCACGTTCGCGTTCTTCGCCTTGACGGAGCGGTAGAGCCGCGCCGCGGTGCTGTCGTTCACCACGTTGATGGCGAACGAGCCGCCGACTGCCACGCTTGCGCCCGAAGCGGAGGCGTCCGCCGTCAGGACACGTTCGTTGTCCGCCGTGGCAACAACCTGGACTTCGTCGGTCAGCTCCGGCATGGTGCTCTGCTCCGTGGCGGTGCCGACGTAGGCAAGCACGTTGGAGCCGGAGATGTTCAGGGAGATGACCGGCGCAACGGAGGTGCCGCCTGCGGCACCCGCCTTGGAGGCGGTCACTTCATTGAGGGTGTGGGTCGCATTCACGTTCACCGCGCCGAGATAGGCGGTGGCGTTTGCGGCATCCAGCCACGCGGCGGTCTGCGCCTCGACGGCTGCCACGGGGTCTTCCGCCTCGTCTTCGACGGAGGCTTCGCGCCCGACGAGCGTCACGCCGTCCTGCATGACGGCAACCACGTCGCTGCCGGAAACGGCGACGGCGATTGCCGCGCCCACGCCGATGGCGTCCTTGCCCGGCTGCTCCGCCGCGGCGTCCGCGGTGGTGGTGAACTCGTCATAGGCCTCGGCGTTGAGGGTGAGCGCCGTGTCGGCGTCCCCCGCCTCGCCGGTGAAGGCGAGCGTGGTGCCGGTGAGAATCATCGCGCGCGTCTCTGCCGAGGTGACGTTGACCGCAATCGCGCCGCCAACGCCGATGTCGCCCTCGGAAGCGCCCGCCTTCGCCTCGTTCTTCGAGACGATGGGCTCCTCCGCGGAGCCGGAGACCGCCTGCACCGTCACGCTGCCCGCGATGACCGTCGCCTTGCTGAGGATGGCGCGGTTGGAGTGGAGCAGATAGTCCACGGACACGGCAACGCCGATGCTGCTGGTCTTCTTCTCGCCGGGCTTGGGGTCCTCGGCGAAGCTGCCCTTGAGGGTGATGCCGTCCTCGCTGATGGCAAGACCGCCCGAGAGCTTGGGCACGATGAGGACAAACTTGTCGTTGTCGCTCATGCGGACCTTGATGTTGTAGCTGTTGCCCTCGGTGTCCTTAAAGGTGGCAGCGAGGGTCTTGGAGGCGAGATGCCAGCCTTCGTCGGGATTCGCCGTAATCTCGATGGCGTCACCCACAGCGGCCTTTGCAGCCGAAAGCGCAAAGCTGCCGCCGGTGGTCTCCGTCATCTTGATTGCAACGGCGTTTTCGTCGGTGCTGTCCTCGGTCAGGGCAGTGTAGAAGTCGACGAAGATGGTCATCTTGTTCGCGTAGTCGCCGGTGGAGATGACGTCCTCCGGCACGTTGAGCAGATAGCGGTATCCGCTCTCGGTCTTGTCGCGGTCGGGCCAGATGTCCCAGTACACGCCGCGCTTGTCCTGATACTCCACCGTGATGCTGGCGGGCACAACGTTCTGCCCGTCAATCTCGATGGCGACGAGCTTGCCCAGAAGCTCCGCAACCTCGATTTCCAGCATACCCTCGCTGGGGTCGTCCTCGCCGGGCTTGACGGTGTAGGTCTGGACCGGTTCGGGGTCTTCCACCACGCCGACCTTGGAGGCGTTGGCGATGTTCTCCAGCTTGGTGGCGGCGTTCGCCAGCACGCTGACGTTGCTGCCGGACACCGTGCCGGTGGTGGCAATCTCCGCAAGGTTGCGGTTCTTCACCACGGAGACCGCCAGCGCGCCCGCAACCTGCATGGAGCTCTTGGAGGTATCGGTGTCGTAGTTGTAGTACTCCTCTTCGTCCTCGGGCACGAAGCTCGCCTGCTTGACGATGACGGTGCCGACGTTCTTGGGCACGGTGAGGTAATACTTGCCGTCCTCGGTCGGCGTCAGCACGCCGCCGATGTCGGGCTCGGTCCCGTCGTCGGACTCGGTCACATCCTCAAAGCTGTACTCAATCGAGCCCTCCAGCTTGTAGCCGCTGGCGGGGTTGATGACCAGCTCGATGGTGTTGCCCGGGTCAACCTTCTTCGCGCTGGGAACGACCGCGCCGTTCTCGCTCGCCTGGACCACGATTCGCGCCGCGTCCGCAGCCGTGGAGTCCTTGGTCTGGACGGTCGGTTTTCCGGACGCGTCGTCGGAGGAGGAGATGGCGTCGTTCAGCAGGTCGGACATGCCGGAGCCGTTGCCGGACTTGTTGCCTACGCCGGTCTTCTTCTCGTTCTCGATTTCATCGCCGTTGTAGTCGACCAGCACGCCCTCTTCGTTGAAGCGCGCGTACTTGTCGCCATAGGTCTCTTCCATCTCGTCATCGCTCATCGCCTCGAACGCCGCAACGACCGTCACGCCCTTTTCGGGCATCTTGAAGCTGTAGACGCCGTCCGTCTCCTTGATTTCGACGGAGGTGTAGTCGTCCGCGCCGTCCTTGAGATAGCGATAGGCAAGGGAGGTGAGCTTGTAGCCCGGCTGCGCCTCGACCTCGACGGTGACGACGTCGTCCTTGTCCGCCTTGGCGTCGGTGGAAATCGAGCCCTTGCCGCTGGTCTCCGTCTCGATGGCGAGCGTCTTGCCCTCCACCGCGGCGGTGATGCTGTTGAGCTTCTTCGCGGCGTAGTCGCCAAGACCGCTGACCTTATCCTTGACGGTCTGGATGGTGCTCTTGACCATGTCGATGACCGTCTGATAGGTAATCTTGTCGTTGTCCGCCGTCTCGTCCTCTTCCTCCGGCTTTTCGGAGGTGGCGATGGTCTCAATGACGTCGTTGGCGTCGGAGGTGACCTTCACGTCGCCGCCCGCGTTCATCGACGCGCTGTCGGAGACGGTCGCCGCCGTGTCGTTGATCACCACGTCCACGGCAAAGAAGCCGCCGCTTTCCGTCTTGGTGCTGCCGGCACGCGCCGTGGTGGTGACGTTCGCCTCGCTGTTCGCGCCGACGCTGATGGTGCCGCCCGCAACGAGCTGCGCCTCGTCGGTGACCGTGGTCAGCGTGTCGGTGTTGACCACGTTGACCGCAATGCCGACCGGCAGCGTGTCGCCGCTGAGCGCCGCCGCCGTCGCGTCGAGCTTGCTCTCCGCGCTGAGGGACACGTCGCCCGCGGCACGGATGCTGCCGCTGACGGTGGTGTCCACCGAGGACAGCGCCACACCCACCGCAATGGGGATGTAGAGGTCCTTCGTCTCGCCGTTGGAGGCGTCAATCTTGATTTCACCGGTGCTGCTCGCGGTCACATCGCCGCCGGCTTCCACGCTGCCTGCGATGTCGATGAGCGCGGAGCCAACCTTCACGCCGATGAAGTTGAAGTCATTGAGCTGGGTCTCTTTGTTGTTGATGCTCAGGTCGATGAGGGGCCTGACCTGCTGGGTGGCAGCGGTGATGTTCACGCTGCCGCCGGCCTCGATGCGCGTGCCTGCGCCGATGCGCACCGCCGCCTCGCTGACCACGTCAAAGAGGCTCGCGTCCACATCCACGCTGGCGTTCGCCATGGAGTCCACCGCGCCGTTGATGGCGTCGGACGCATCCTGCGTCACGGAGGCAAGCTCCTGCACCACGTTCATCACGCGGTTGAGGTACGCAGCGTCGTCGCCCTCCTTGTAGACCACGTCAAAGGCGTCGTCCACCTTCTTCATCGCGGCGTCGACCTCGGTCTTCACCTCTTTGAGCTTCGTCTGCGCCTCGCTCAGGGTGGTTTTCAGCTCCGTGGCGGCTTCGCCGGTGACGCCGTCCACCTCATTGCCAATCTCATCGAGCGCGCCCTTGAGCTCGTCAATGTAGCCGATGAGGGTGAGTGCCTGCTTGTTGAGGTTGTCGGCGTAGGTCTGCACCTGGTCGATGGTATCGCTTACGCTGGTCACAACCCCGCGCGCCGTGGTCACATACCCACGGGCGGTGGACACGCCGGTGTCAATCTTGCTGTTGATTGCGTCACAGGCTGCGTTCACACCGTTTTTGATCTCCTCGACCTCGTCGGTGACGGCCTTGGTCGCATTGCCAATCTGCTCTTTCGCGGCGGCGATGGTCTCCTGCGTGGTTTCATCCACCGCAGTGACGTAGCCCTTCGCCGTGTTGACCGCGTTCGCCGCCTCGGTGCCGATGGTCGCCACGCCGCTCTTGAGCGTGCCGACGGCCTCCTGCGCGGTGGAGACAACGCTGTCCGCGCTTTCCAGCACGGCGTTCGCGCCGCCGATGACCTCGGTCTGCGCCTCGCCGATGAGCTCGCTGGCCTCGCCCGCAATCTCACCCGCGCTCTTCGCCGCAGCGCCGGTGTCTTTGACCAGATTGGTCGACTTGGAGAGCACGCTCTGCGCCGCATTGAGCAGGACCGTCTTGTTCTTGAGCAGGACGTCCTTGCCCACGCCGAGCAGCGCTTCAATCGCCGCCTCGGTGGATTCGGATTCCTTGATGCTCACATCGCCGAAGTCCTTGTCCTCAATGACGGCGACCAGCTTTTGCCGCGCCAAGTCAAGTGCCTTTGCCACCAGCTTGTCCGTTGAGCCGAAGTTGCCGATGGCATCCTTGAGCAACGGCGTCACAGCGCCCACACCCTTGAGGGATTCGAGCTGCTCGAACGCCTGCTCCATAATATAGTCGATGCCGCTGACAATACCGTTGGCGGTCGTCTGAATGATGCCGGAATCCTTGATTTGCTCTTCCAGCGCATTGACGATCGAGTCAAACTGTCCGCCGCCGAACATCGACGCGGCGACGCCCGTCAGGTCGCCGTTCACACTTTCGATGCCGCTGCTGACATCCCCGAGTACGCCGGAGGCGCTGTTCAGGGTGCCGGTCACGTCATTGAGTGTGCTGTTGATGCCGCTGACGGTGTTGCTTGCGCTGTCCAGATACCCGTCGATGGTCGTGAGGTGTCCGTCCGCCGTATCCAGCACGCCGTTCACGTCGCCCAGCACGCCGTTGACGGCGCTCAGCGAGTCGTCCAGCGTACCGTTGACGGTGCTGCACACGTCAGACACCACGGCGCCCGCGCTGTCCAGCGTGCTGTACGCCTGGTCACGCACGCCGTTGACGGTCGTGACGACGCTGTTGAGCGCGCCGACGGCGGTGTCGCGTCCGGTGTTCACGGCGCCCTTCGCCGTCTCGCCGACGGACACGATGCCGTTGTCCACCGTATCCAGCGCACTGTTCGCCTGGTCGACAATGCCGCGTGCGGTGCTGATGGCGCTGTTGACCGTCCCATACATGGCGGCAACCGCGCTGCGCAGCGTACCGGTAACGGTGTCGATGATGTCCTTCGTCTGGTTCAGGACCTGGTTCTTGGCGTCCGTGATTGCCTGCTGGGCGTTGTCCACGTAGCCCTTTGCGTCCTCAAGCGCCTGGTCGGCGTCGTCAAAATAGCCGTCCACGCGCTGCACGACCTCGGTGTCATAGGTCTTTTTCAGGTACATCACCGCGTCAATCGCCGTCTGCACATAGCCGACGAAGTTGGCGGTGAGTTCGTTCACGCTGCTCGCGGCGCTCGCCACGGCATTGCCGATATCCAGCACGCTGCCAAGGCCGATGCTCTCCAGCGAGAGGGTGGACTTGATGGTGGTATCGTCGTCAAAGGCGGCGATGCCGACGTCACCGCTGGCGATTATCGCGCCGGTGGAGTTGTCGGTCACGTCCAGGCAAAGCGTCTTGCCCACGATGGCAATGTTCTGCGTCTTCACCTCGCCGTTGATGACCACGTTCTCCGCGCGCAGCACCAGCGTGCCAACCTCTGCGGCGTCCAGCTCGCGCACGGTCAGCGTGTCGCTTGCCGCGATGACCACGGAGTAGTACGCCACATTCTCCGCGACGTGGAAGGTGAGCTGGTCCACCGAGTTCGCTCTCTTTTTGGAGCTGGACGCGGGATAGACCGTGTCGTCATCATCCACATCATAGAAATAGATGGTAAAGCTGTCTCTGATGGTATAACTGTACTTCTTGTAGTTGCCCTCGCCGGAGGAGAGGACATTGCCATTGACGTCATACACGGTGGCGTCCAGATGTCCGGCGAGCTTCACAACAGGCTTGTCCGTCAGCTCATCCGTCGGCTCGCCGTCCACGTTTGCCACGCTGACAACGGCTGCGCCGTCCCGGAAGGAGTAGGTCACGCCGTCGTCCGTCGGGGTGATGGTGTTGCCGCTCACTCCGCCGAGGCTGCCGCAGAGCACGAGGGTGTTTG
Organism: Oscillospiraceae bacterium; assembly: GCA_024698225.1. Lineage (GTDB taxonomy): Bacteria > Bacillota > Clostridia > Oscillospirales > Oscillospiraceae > Hominicoprocola. The sequence continues at coordinate 25,182 of JAILRK010000261.1, forward strand.
TGCCCGTGCCGCCGTCGACCGTGCCCTCGCCGTCGCCGCTGACGTCATAGCGGATGGTGTCGTCCCCATTGCCGCCAAAGGCACTGCCCGCGCCTGAGAGGGTAATGGTGTCGTTCCCGTCGTCGCCATAGGCCTCCGCCTCCTCGGAGACGGTGATGGTGTCATCCCCGTCGCCGCCGTAGACGATGCCTCCGCCGGTGAGCGTGAGGGTGTCGTTTCCGGCGCCGCCCTGGATGGTCCCGCCGCCGGTCATGATGACGGTGGCGCCGGCGTCCGCACAGGTGACGACCGCGCTGTCACAGGCAAGCGTCAGTGCGCCGTCCGCCTCGATGGTCGCGGTCAGCGCTCCCTGTGCCTCCGTGATGTCGGCGATGTCCTCCACCTTGACCGTGCCGGTGAACTCGAGGTTCTCCAGCACGACCTTGATGCCGCGGATCAGGTTCCAGTCGCCGCCCATCGCCGCGCCTTCGGCGGACGTGAGCTTGAGCGTCACCTTGGCAAGCTGTTCCTCGGTGAGGGTATACTCCTCGCCGTCCACGGTGAAGCTCGCCGCGATGGAGACCGCCTCGCCGAAGCTCTCGGCGTCCAGCGCGTCCACGTCCACCGTGACCTCACAGGTCTCGGGTGCATCGTCGGCGGTGAGGGTGTCCAGCGCATCCTTGAGCGCCTTGTTGATGGCGTCCTGGATGGTCGCTTTGACCTCCTCAGGCTGCTCTTCGGTGCTTTCACCTTCCCCGGTGCTTTCACCTTCTCCGGTGCTTTCACCTTCCCCGGTGCTTTCACCTTCTCCGGTGCCTTCACCTTCTCCGGTGCCTTCACCTTCTCCGGTGCCTTCACCTTCTCCGGTGCCTTCACCTTGCTCGGTGTCGAGCAAGGTGAGTTGGAGCGCCTGCTCGGTCGCCTCTTCGACGATGCTTTCGAGCGTCTGCTCCTCGGTCTCTGCGTTGCTCGCTTCGCTTTGCTCGGTCTGCACCGGGGTTGCGGTTTCCTCCTCCGGTGTGTCCGCTGCAAAGGTGGAAATTGACGCAAGTGAGCAGGACAAGGCAAGGCTCATCAGTAATACCAACAGCCTTTTCCCGCTCATGCGACAACTTCCGGTTTTTTCTGACATTCGCAGCTCCCCCTTTCTGTCTTGTTGTTGCGTTCTGAAGAACGCGTCTGCGCCGTGTGGCCTTCCTCGTCCCGGATGGTTCCGTTCAACTTGATTCATTGTTACCCCTCCGTTCCGGCGTCAGCCAAGCACCGCCTTCAGATTGTCGAGCAGTGCCTTGGCATCTGCTGCAACATCCTCGGACGTCCCGTTGGCCGCGGTCTCCAAATCCTCTTTTGCCTTTTCGTACGCTTCTCTCTGCAGATAACAGATCGCCCGGTTGTACCGGCTGCGGTCCGCTGCAGGCTCGTCTGCCTCGATTGAGGCAGTAAACTGACCGATAGCTGTCTCATAATCTTCCATGGAAAAGCTGCACACACCGATGTAGAACCAGATGTTCTCCTTTGTTGGCTCCAGCTCCTGACAGAACTGCAGCGTGCTGCGTGCTTTTTCATACTGTTCAATGGAGAACTGCGACAAACCAACCCAGTAGCACAGGTCGGACGTCGGTCCTCCCAGGTCCATTGCCTGCTCGCCGTGGCGCGCGGCGTTTTCATAGTCCGCCAGCAGGAACTCGCACAGCGTCAACTGCGCAAGCACCTCGTACTCGTTTTCCGCGCCGAGCTCCAGGGCGGCGTTCAGGTCGCTGCGCGCCGCCTCATACTGCCCGATGGACAGGCACGCCGCGCCGCGCAGATAGTGCAGCTCTGCCGTGATGAGGGAATTTTCCTCACCCAGCTCGGCGGCTGCCGCCAGTCCGCTGTCCGCGGAGGCAATGGTCTGTTCAAAGCGCCCAAGCTGGAATTCGCAGCGCGCCTTAATCCGGTAGAGCTCGTCCTTGCGGGAATAGCTCTGCTCCAGGTCCACGCTTCGTCCCAGCAGCTCCGCCGCCATGTCAAGCTCGCCGCGCATATAGCGGGCAAAGCCGACCCACAGCGTCGCCTCTTCGTAGCCCGGCTCGTCAATCAGCGGCTCGCCGAGCGCGATGCATTTCTCATAGTCCTCACTGAAGTAATAGCAGATTGCCGCCTGCAGGGCGTTGAGCTTCGGGTCCGAGGCGCCGTATGCAATCGCCGCCTCAAAGTCCGGCGCCGCCAGCGCGCTTTCGCCCAGCGTCATATACGCCGAGGCGCGCAGGGTGTAGAGCGCGGCGCGCTCCTCATCCCCCTTCTGCTGCAGGCCGCTGGTGCAGTTCTCCACCGCGGCGGGATAGTTCCCCAACAGATACTCGCACTTGGCGATGTTGGAGTAGAGCTGCATATCGGAGTAGTAGTAGCTCTTGCCCAGCAGCTTCCGGAATTCCGCGGCGGCTTCCGCATATTTCCCGCTGAAATAGTACACAGCCGCGTTTTTCTCGCGTTCCGTCGGCTCCGGCATCGTTGTCTGCGCCTGCGCCGCGCTCGTCGGCTGCCCCGGGGCGGCAAAGGCCTGCTCTCCGCCTGCCTCCGCCGCTAATTGCTGCTCGCACTGCTCTATCTGCGTCTGCAACAGCTCCGGATTCTCGTACCCTGCCGCAAGCGCATCCTCAAAGTCCGTCTTTGCCTCGGCAAAAGCGCCCCCGCCGTAGAGAACGACCCCGCGCACCGCCAGAATCTCGGCGCGCTGCGCGTCACTCTCCGCCTGCTCGAGCGCCAAATTGCAGGACATCAGCGCATCCTCCAATTCACCCTCGAGCAACTGGCAGCGGGCAAGCTTGCTGTTCAGCACGTAAAGGGAGACCAGGTCGGCAGCGTCCGCTTCAAGAATCTCCCGATAGGTTTCTCCCGCCTCCGCGTAACGCTCCAGCGCAAAGAGCGCGTCCCCTTTTTGCGCCAGCGCGGTCACGCGCTCCTCTTTGGTCTGCGCCAGGCGGAGGCATTCCTCCGCCTGCTCCAGCGCCGCGTCGTAGTCGCCCTGCGACTGCGCAAGCGCACACAACTCGTACGCCGTCAAAAACGCATCATGAAAGGCCGTTGTTTCTTGCGGTTCGGACTGCTCCGCCGCTTCCTCCTGCGCCGCTATGCGCTGCGGCTCCTCGGTCTCTGTTTCCTGCCGGTCAGTGCGAAACGCTGCGGGCACAAGCAGCGCCACAATCATCGACAGACCCAAGACCAGCGCAACCGTGCGCTTTGGCCACAGCCTGTCAAAGAAATGGGGCGTTTTCGCTTTCTCCTGCACCATTTCCTCTGTACTCATTCGCTTCACTCCTCGGATTCGGGACTGTCCCGACGCGACTCGGGACAGTCCCTGCGATTGCCGTTGCTTGCTTTGTACTGAGCTTACTTCACGTACGCGCGATACAGGAACGTCACAATCTGTGCGCGGTTGCATGCAGCAAGCGGCTCAAAGGTCTCGGGACCCGTGCCGTTGGTGATGCCGTCCTCCACCGCCCAAAGCATTGCGTCATAATAATACTCGTTCGGATTGACGTCCGTGAAGGGATTTGTCTGTCCGCTCGCCTTGCCGCTCAACGTGCGGGCAAGCAGCGTGACCACCTGCGCGCGGTCCACGGGGGCGTTCGGCTCAAAGGTCGTCGGGCTCGTGCCGTTGGTGATGCCGTTCTCCACCGCCCAAAGCACCGCGTCGTAATAGAACTCGTTGCTGTCAAGGTCGGTAAACTGTGTTGTGCGTGTGCTCGGCACGGGGCAACCCTCAGCGCGCCAGAGGAACGTGACCACCTGTGCGCGGTTGCAGACCATGTTGGGCGAGAAGGTCGTCTGGCTCGTGCCGTTGGTGATGCCGTTTTTCACGGCCCAGTTCACCGCGTCATAGTAGAACTCGCCCTCGGGCACGTCCTCAAACTGCTGCGCTTCCTCCGCTTCCGTTATCGCGTAGACGCCGGGATTTGCCGCTGTGAAGAGGACGGTGCCGTTGTCCGTGGTCGCCGTGACCTCGGTCAGCGTGCCGGCCGTGTCCACATAGCTGACGACCGCGTTCTCCTCGCCCGCATAGGGGAGCGTTACGCGGATGTTCCCGTCCGCAAAGTTCTTAACGTCCTTGCCGTTGACAGATGCCGTGACTGCCGCAAGCGTGGGCTCGTCCAGCGTCTCCAGCGCCGCAAGCTGGGCAACTCCTGCGCCTCTCTTCGCCGCGGCTCCTGTCACCACAGAGAGCTTGACGGAATTCGAAGCCGCGTCGCGCAGCGTCTCAAGCGCCGTTCCGTCCACCTGGACCGATGCCTCGGGCAGCTTGATGGTCATCTCCTGAACGCCGGCGTCAATGAGGTTGCCAAGCGTGCTCTTCGTCATGGACACGGCGTTCACGCCCTGACCCGAAGTGCTGAGGTCAATGGTGATGGCATTGCTGCCGTCAAGCGCCTCAAGGTTCTTCTTGCTGATTTCGTTGAGGTAGGCGGTATTGCCGTTCACCTTCGCGCTGACGTTGATTTCCACCGGGGTCGTGGTTTCGGTTGCGTCGCCGGTCGTATCGCCGGTCGTCGTGTCGCCGGTCG
>JAILRK010000263.1 GCA_024698225.1 Oscillospiraceae bacterium
AGCCGACGAGCGCATACTGGCGCTGGTGTGGAACAACCTGATGTCCAACGCGCTCAAGTTCACGGCGCCGGGCGGCACGGTCACCGTGCGGCAGCGGACGGAGGGCGGACAGGTGACGGTCTCGTTTGCGGACACGGGCTGCGGCATGAGCGAGGAAACGCGCCGCCGCGTGTTCGACAAGTTCTATCAGGGCGACACCTCCCACGCGCAGGAGGGCAACGGTCTCGGCCTCGCGCTGGCAGCGCGTGTGCTCGCCCTCCACGGCGGCACCATCACCGTCGAAAGCGAAGAGGGAAAGGGCAGCACGTTTACCGTGACCCTGCCGTGCGCATAATTTGTCAACGGGGACGGTTCTGTTTGACAAAGTTTCGCCGTCCTGCGCCGTTCCCGAATTTGTCAACGGGGACGGTTCTGTTTGACAAATTTTTGTCGTCCTGTGCTGCTCCCGCGTTTGTCAGTTCACAGGAGCGCAAGCTGCCTCAAACCCTTGTGGCAAAAGGGTTTGGGGCAGTTTTCTCGCGTTATGAAAGCGTAGTACGGTGCCTGACATTCATACTGATACCTGACCAAAATGCTTGAAAAGCATTTTGATAGCGCCGCAGGCGCGTAGGTATCGTATGAGACGACATGACGCGCTTTGCGCGGCATGAGCGTGCGGAGCACGCGCGATTTCAAATCAATCTTTTTGATTTGAAATCAGTATTATTCTTTGTCGCGGATGGCGCGGAGCTGGGCGGCGTTCTGCTCGCTGAGCAGGTCGCTGATTGCCATCTTGCGCAGGACGTTTTTCATGGTCTCCTCCAGCGCGCTGCCCGCGCGGTAGTCGGCGGGGAAAATGTAGTCCACGCGCCCGCCGGAGAGCAGGTTCTCCACGGCGGCGCGGTTGCTGTCCTGATACACCGCCACAGCCTGCCCGCCGTAGGCGCGCATCATCTTCATGCAGGGCACGTCGCTCAGTCCGTCGCCCACGTAAATCATGTTTGTAAAGGGGATGCGCTTGCTGTCGTCCGGCATGGAGGCGTTGAGGTCGCGGTCGTTCGCCACGTCCAGAATGCCCTTGTTGATGCGGTAGACAAACTGCGTCTTGTTGGTGAAGTTGACGTCCAGCTTCGGCCACATGGCAAGCCCGTCCTCGCCGTAGAGGAACTCGCAGGCGTAAATCTCCTTGAATTCGTGGGCAATGCCGCTGCCCTCGATGATTTCCTTGAGACCGGAGGAGAGCACGTAGTGCTCCACCTCGACGCCCAGTGAGGCGCCGAAGGCGTTGATGCGCGCAAACCAGTCCTTCACGCCGGGGAAGAGCACGATGTCCCTGCCGCAGCGCACGAGATAGTCCCGCTCCAGGCGCACGTTCTTCTTGCGGCACTCGTCAATCATCGTGTACATGTACGCCAGCAGGGCGTCCATGTGCTTGCTCCAGCCCAGGCTGTTGGCGATGGACCAGAACTCCGCCGGGGTGTAGCCGAGGCTGGGGATGAAGGCATAGTCCTGCATGTCGGTGGTGCACAGGGTCTTGTCGAAGTCATAGAGAAAGGCGATGATGGGCTTTTTCATCCGGTCAGGTCCCCCTTTCCTGCAAAAAATCGGCGCTGACGCGCCGATGTTTTTGCCGGGATTCGGCGTGCGGCGGGCGCGTTATGCCTCGCCGTTGAAATTGCGCCCGAATTTCAGCTCGCCAAAGCGCGCGATGCGGGTGTCGCCGCCCTTGGCAGCGGCGCTCTTGCCCTTGGCGGTGGGAAAGCGCAGCGTTGCCTCCTCGGCGTCGCCTTTCGCAGCTTCCGCACTGCGCTCGGTGGAAAACGCGGCGGTGGGCGACTCGTCCTGATAGGACGAGACGATTTTCCTGCTCAGCGCGTCCACGTCCGCGGCGGCGCTGCTCTGCTCCTTCGCCTCGGCGGTGGTCTTCTCCACCTGCTCGGGCGTCAGGTTGGGCAGCAGGTCAAGCTGGCGAATCTGCCGCTCGCAGATGACGCGGGTGTTCTCCACAAATTCGCGGGTCTGCGCCTTGATGAGATTCAGGCGCTTCTGCTCCGACACAATCTCGTCGTGCAGGGCGCCGATTCTGGCGCGCGCTTCCATCTCGGCGTCCGCAATGAGCGTCTCCTTCTTCTCCTCCGCCTCGGAGACCATGGTGTTCGCCATGTTCTGGGCGGTGAGCAGGGCGCGGCGCATGGCGTCCTCGGTGGCGCGGTATTCCTCCACCTTCTCCACCAGCACCTTCATCTTTGCCTTGAGCGCGGCGTTTTCCTTGTAGAGCGCCGTGTAGTCGTCGGTCAGCTCGTCCAGGAACTCATCCACCATCGCCATGTTGTACCCGCCGAACGCAGCTTTCGAGAATGCGTGCTCGGCAACCTCCTGCGGTGTCAGCATGATGTCTCCCCCTTACAGATAGAGTCCCGAGCTCTCCAGCTCGTCAATCAAATCGCCCATGATGTCCACGTGATAGGGCGTGATGATAAAGGTGTTGGCCGCCACGCGCTTAATTTTGCCCTCACCGGCATAGGCAACGCCGGAGAGGAAGTCAATCAGCCGGCGCGCCACGTCCTTGTTCGTGGACTCCAGATTGATGACAACGGTACGCTTCTGCTTGAGATGGTCCGCAATCTCAGAGGCGTTTTCAAACCGCTCCGGCTTGACCAGCACGACCTTGAGCTGCGTCGTGGCGTGGATGTTCACGACCTTGTTGCGGCGCTCCTCCTCCCGGTTGCGCGCGTTGCCGCCGCGCTCGCCGAAGGCGTTGCTCTCGGAGCGGTTGCTCAGGTCGGGAAAATCGTCCTCAAACTCCTCGTCCTCATCCTCGTAGGGATGCGCCCATTTCCTCAAATCGTCCAAAAGACCCATAGTCTCAGCACCTTTCTATCTTAAGTGTAATCCCTTGCCCCAAAAATCGCGGTCCCGACGCGCACGACGGTCGCGCCGGAGCGAACGGCGTCCTCATAGTCGCCGCTCATGCCCATGGATAACATGTCGAGTCTATTATGATACAAGTTTTCATTGATGTCAACAAAAAGCGCCCGAACTCTTTGGAAGTAGGGCACGCTGCCGTGCGGCTCCTGCGCAACCGGCGGAATGCACATCAGCCCGCGCAGCCGCACGTGCTCCAGCGCCGCCGCGCGCTGTGCCGCCGCCCTGACCGCCTCCGGGGCAAAGCCGCTCTTGGCGTCCTCGCCGCCGATGTTGACCTCCAGCAGCACGTCCTGCACCAATCCCAGCGCCGCCGCGCGCGCCTCGATGCGCGCAAGCAGCTCCTCCGAGCCGACGGACTCAATCACGTCCACCTTGCCGACCACCTGATTGACCTTGTTGCGCTGCAGATGCCCGATGAAGTGCAGCGGCGCGCCGTCGTAGGCGTGCTGCGCCAGCTTCTCCGTCATCTCCTGCACGCGGTTTTCACCCAGCGCGTCGATACCCGCGGCAATGGCCGCGCGGCAGGCGGCGGCGTCGTTCATCTTGCTTGCGCCCACGAGCAGGATTTCCCCGCTCGCGCGTCCCGCCTCCCCGGCGGCGCGCGCGATGTTTGCGCGCACGCGCGCAACGTTCTCTGCAATGCTCATTGCTCCAGCACCTTCCCGTTCTCCATCGCCCGCGGCGAGACGATGACCTCGTCCCCTGCGCGCAGCGTGTATAAAATATAGTCGCTCTCCCGCTTGGCGTTAATCTCGTCGGGCAGAACGAGGCAGTAGTCCTCGCCCTGATAGAGCAGCCGCACCGGCTTGAACCACACCTGCCGGCCAAGGCGGCAGTAGACGCCGGTCTGCCCCGCCTCGTCGATGCGCACCGCGTTCTTCGGCACGCGCAGCCCGTCGATGCGTTCGAGAATCAGCTCCGCGCTCTGCGCGCGCAGCATGGACACGGAGGAGAGGTACGCCGTGCCGCGCAGCACCAGCAGGCGCCGCCCGCCGTCCGGCGCGCCGAGGCGCGCCACCGTGACCGGCAGCGGCACGTCCACACCGGACACGGCAAGCAACAGCTCCTGCCCCTCCGCAAGCTTCTGCACCGCCTCCTCCTGCACCGCCGCCACATAGTACCAGCTCTCGCCGCGAATCATGCGCCCGACGGTGGAGCTGACCGGCTCCGGCGCGACGTGCGCAAAGTCGGCGACGGTCATCGTCTCCAGCGCGGCAGGCGTCAGCACGCGCTCATAGCCGTCCGCCACGGCGGAATACGTCCCCGCAAAGGGCGCGGTGACCGCGCTTGCGCTGCCCGAGGCGGAGGCGCGCAGCGCCGCAATCTCGCCCTCGAGTGCGGCAATGCGCCCGTCCAGGTCGCTGCCGCCGCCGCGATAGGCGTATTCCCGGCGCAGCACCAGCGTCTTGAGCGCGGACGAGGCGTCTTCCGTGGCGGCATAGTCCCCGTCGGCAAGGGCGGCGCGCAGCGTCACGATGCCGTCCTCTATCTCGCTGTCGAGCCGCAGCGCCGCCTCGGTGTCGTTTGCGGCGGTCTTCGCGCTGCGCAGCTGCGCAAGCTGCGCGCTCAGCGCGGCGGCGTTCTGCTCCGTGGTAAGCGCCTCGGCGCTCTGGTAGACGGTGGCAATCCGCCGCCCTTTGGCGACGCGCTCGCCCTCCGCGCGCGTCAGCTCCACCAGCGGCTCGCTGCACGCCACAACCTCCTCGTCGCGCACGACGAAGCCGTTGAGCGTGAGCAGCTGCTCGGCGCAGTATTCATAGACCGTCGTGACGACGGCAGGCTCGGTGAAATAGCGCCAGGTCTGCGCGCCGAAATAGACCAGCACCGTCAGTGTCGGAAGAATGATCAGCAGCTTTGTGATGACTGAACTGTTTTTCATGTGTCTTTCCTGTCGTCCTGTAAATTTGCCGCGTCCGGCGCGAGCTGCGCCTCCGCGAAGGCGAGCGCCGCGTCAAAGTCCCGCGTGTGCCCCCAGTAAAACCAGCGGATGCCGGCGTCGCGCCGCAGCCAGGTGAGCTGGCGCTTGGCGTACTGGCGCGTGCGCAGCTTGATTTCCTCCGCCGCCTCCGCCGCCGTCGCCCTGCCGTCAAGACAGGCGAGGCACTCCTTATAGCCAATCGCCTGCAGCGCGGTGGCGCTGCGGGGCACGCCCGCGTCCAGCAGTGCGCGCACCTCGTCGAGCAGCCCCTGCGCAAACATCTCGTCCACGCGGCGGTCGATGAGCGCGCGCAGGTCGTCGCGCGCGGCAAAGCTCAGCCCGAGCTTCACCGCCGGATAGCGCGGCGGGATGCGCTGCGTCTCCAGATTGTGCTGCGTGATGGTCTTGCCGGTCTCGTACCAGACCTCCAGCGCACGCAGCAGGCGGTGGTGGTTGGCAGGGGGACAGCGCGCCGCGCTGTCCGGGTCGATGCGCTGCAGCTCCGCGTGCGGCGCCGCCGCGCCTTCGCTGCGCAGCCGCGCCTCCAGCTCCCGGCGCA
>JAILRK010000101.1 GCA_024698225.1 Oscillospiraceae bacterium
ATCATGTCCAGCGCGACAAGGTTGCGCCCGCCCTCCAGCACGATGATGTCCGCGTATTTGCGCGTGGGCTCGACAAACTGCTCGTGCATGGGCTTGACGGTGGTCAGGTACTGCGTGATGACGCTCTCCAGCGTCCTGCCGCGGTCGCGCACGTCGCGCAGGGCGCGGCGCAGGATGCGCACGTCCGCGTCCGTCTCCACAAAAATCTTGATGTCCAGCATCTGGCGCAGCGTTGGGTCCTGGAACAGCAGAATGCCCTCCACAATCACGACCTTGGAGGGGAACACGACCTCGACCTCGTCCGTGCGCTGGTGCTCCACATAGGAGTACACCGGCACGTTCACGCTCTGTCCCGCTTTGAGCGCGCGCAGATGCTCGACCAGCATCGGCGTGTCAAAGGCGTCCGGATGGTCATAGTTGGTTTTGCAGCGTTCTTCAAAGGGAATGTCCTGCCGCTTGTAATAGCTGTCGTGATGGATGACGGTAATGTCACCGCCGAAGTGCTGCTTGAGATGCTCGGTCAAGGTGGTTTTGCCCGAGCCGGTGCCGCCGGCGATGCCAATCAGCATGACGTCCATGTGCTGTCCTCCCCGCTCGTAAATTTTGTTGTTTTGGATTATAGGCGCTTTTTGTCAGAAAATCAAGGCTGTAACGCGCGCGGCGTGAAAAGAATGGTTGACGGGAACCGAAAATGTGGTATTATGTAAATGGACCGCATTCAAACCGAGCTGCCCGCTGCGGCGGAGCCGACCAACAAGGAGACCCGATATGGATTTGATCAAATGCCCCATCTGCGGTGAGGAGTACTCGCCCAGCTATCATACCTGCCCCTTCTGCGAGGAGAGTGACGAGAGTCCCGTCAAACGGCGCGCGCCAAAACGCCATATCACCACCAAAAAGAGCACGCAGTCGGCGCGCAGCGGCATCGTCGTCGTGGGCGTGCTGGTGATGCTGCTGCTCGGCTGGTATCTGTTTGGAGACAAGCTGCCGCGCGGCGAGAAAGCGCCCGGCGAGGCAACGGAGGAGAGCGTCCTGCCCGCGCAGAGCGGGAAGAGCGACGGCGCCGGCGAGAGCGCGGCCGTCACCGAACCCGGGGACAGCGCCGAGGGCGGGGACGCCGCCGGGACGGGCGAGTCTGCCGCCCCGGCGGAGGAGACGCCGACGGAGTCCGCGGTGCACGTGGACGCGGCGGCGCTTGACATCAAGACCAACGTCAGCGGCGTGCTGCCCAAGGACCCGATGACGGGATACTACGACTGCTCGCTCAAGAAGACGGAGAACATCCAACTGATTGTAATCGGGACGGAGGTGCCGGTGTCCGACTGGAGCTCGGAGAATACGGGCGTCGTTTCGGTGGACAGCGAGGGAAGACTGACGCCGGCGGGGAGCGGCACGACCAACGTCACCGCCACGGTCGGAGACGCGAAAGTGACCTGCATCGTCCGCGTGCGCTGAAAAAAACAAAAAAAGACGGCTTGTTTACGCAAGGCGTCTTTTTTTTGCCTTGCATGTAAAGCGGGTTTGTGCTATGTTATGAAGGAGTAATTATGTATAAGGGGGTTGCATGGACAGAAAGACCCTGTTGGACCGTGCCGCGCGCAGCCCGGAGGAGCGGGTGCTGCTGGCGCACGTGCTGGACAAGTGCGAGCTCTGCCGCGCGCGGAGCGTGCCCGCGCACACGGACTTTCTCAGTCCTGCCGAGCTGCGCAGCGCGGAGGAGCTGCTGCACGCCGCGCTGTATCACGACGGCTGGGCGGCGCTGGGCGGCTATGACGAGGCGGAGCGCAGGCTGCTGTGCTTTCTGCCGCCGTGGCAGGACGCGCCGGAGACGGACGCTTTGCTCGCCGTGCTGCGTGTCCGCTGGCACGAGTCCGAGCGCGTGGGGCACCGCGACCTGCTGGGCAGTCTGATGGCGCTGGGCGTGTCGCGCAGCAAGCTGGGCGACATCCTTGCCTCGCCGCAGACGGCGGACGTGGTCGTCTGCGCCGACATCGCGGACTATCTGGCGCGGGAGTGGACCCAGGCGGGGCGCGTGCACCTGCACGCGGAGCGCATCGCGCCGGAGGCGCTGAACGTGCCGGAGCGCAAGGTGCGCGCCATCCGCGACACCGTGGCGACGCTGCGGCTGGACGCGGTGACCGCCTCCGGACTCGGCATGAGCCGCGCAAAGGCGGCGGAGCTGATTGCCGCCGGACGCGTGCAGCTCAACCACCGGGAGACGACCAAGCCGGACGCCCCCGTGCGCGCGCTCGATACGGTTTCCGTTCGCGGCTTCGGGCGCTTTACGCTTGCCGAGGTCGGCGGACAGAGCCGAAAGGGCAGAACGGCTATTTTGATAGAAAGGTATCTGTAAGCGGCGTGCCGCGCCTGCGGGCGGAGGCGGCGCCGACACATGGGAAAAAGGACATGGACCAAAAGAAAATTGAACGCATCAACGAGCTGGCGCGAAAGGCGAAGACCTTGGAGGGACTGACCGACGAGGAGCTGGTCGAGCGCGCAATCCTGCGCCGCGAGTATATTGACGCCGTGACCGGGAACCTCCGTGCCCAGTTGAACAACACCTGGGTTGTGGACGAGCGGGGCAACCGGCGCAGGCTGACGCCCTTTACGGGGAAAGGCACATCATGAGCGAGTGGAGATATGACGAGCAAAGCGGCGCGTTTCGCCGCAGCAATGCCTATGGAGGCGGCGGATACCACGGGAACAACCGCGGACCGCGGAAAAACGACAACGACTGGGGCAGTTGGGGCCTGATTGCCTTTCTGTTTCTCATCGGCCTGTGGCCGGTGGGCCTGTTCCTGCTCATCGCCAAGCTGACCGACACCTCCGCCAAGAGGCCCGCGGCGCAGCAGCAGAGCGCGGGACCCGTGCAGAAGGCGGCGAAACAGGTCACCAAGAGCCCGAACGACTCGGCGAAGAGCGCGCGCACCCTGCAGATTGTCGGCACGGTGCTGGCGGCGGTCTCCGTGCTCGCCGCGCTCGGCGAGGCGGGCAGCGGCATCGGCGGCGGATGGACGGACTGGAGCACGTTGCTGCAGGCGCTGGGCTTCTTCACCGGCGGCGCGGCGATGTTCCTCTCCGGCAGAAAGATGATGTCCCGCCAGAACCGCATCGAGCGCTACCGCGCCGTGCTGGGCGCGCGCGGCTACGTCACCGTGCAGGAGCTGATGGAGGTCACCGGCAAGAAGCGCTCCGTTGTGGAGAAGGACATGGACCATATGGTCAGAAAAAACCTGCTGGATACCGGCGCGTTCTATGACGCGGGACGCGGCATCCTCTTCCGCAGCGCCGACGCCTATCAGCGCTACCTTGAGGAGCGCACGAAGGAGGAGAACCTCACGCCCAAGGAGGCGAACGAGGGCTACTCCGGCGCGCTGCGCGCCATCCGTGCCGCGAACGACCGCATCCCCGACCCGGTTTTCTCCGAAAAGCTGGACCGGATGGAGGTCGTTGCGGGCAAAATCTTCCGCGAGGTGGAGGCGCACCCCGAAAAGCAGAAGCAGGCGTCCACCTTCTTCAACTATTATCTGCCCACCACGCTCAAGCTGCTTGGCACCTACACCGACTTTGAGGACGCGGGCATCGAGGGTGAGAACCTGCGCCAGGCAAAGGCGCGCATCGAGTCCATCATGGACAACCTGCTGGAGAACTTTGAAAAGCAGCTCGACGAGCTCTATCGCAGTGAGGCGATGGACGTGGACGCGGATATCCGCGTGATGGAGAGCATGCTTGACCGCGATTTGGGCAGCGTCGAGCGGGATTTCGGACTCGGCGGCACGGCGACGGCACGGCAACAGGACCGGAAGTGAGGCCGGCCGTTCGCCGGGAGAGCCGAAAGGTCCCGGACGGACGCGATAGAATATGTTTTCAATTTTAAGGAGGGGTTTTATGGGAGATTTGTCGCATTTGGATTCCATGGCGTTTTACGGGGGCAATCTGAACGACGGCTATGACTACTTTGGCGCGCATCCGACGCAGCGTGACGGCCGGGAGGGCTGGCTGTTCCGCGTCTGGGCGCCCAATGCGCAGGGTGTGTCCGTCGTGGGCGATTTCTGCGACTGGAACCGGGACGCGTATCCGATGTACCGCAACGACCAGGACATGTGGGAGGTGTTCATCCCCGCGCTTGCCGCGTATGACAACTATAAGTTCGCGGTCAGAGACGCAAACGGAGGCGTGACCCTCAAGGCAGACCCTTATGCCTTCCACGCAGAGACCCGGCCCGAGACCGCCAGCAAGCTCTATGACCTCAGCGGCTATGACTGGCAGGACGGGGAGTGGATGCGCACGCGCCGTGACCGGCAGGTTTATGACCACCCGCTCAACATCTACGAGGTGCATCCCGGCTCCTGGCGCAGGCACGAGGACGGCTCGGTCTACGATTACCGCACGCTCGCCGACGAACTGTCCGCCTACTGCGTTGACCTCGGCTACAACTGCGTGGAGCTGATGCCCATCACGGAGTATCCCTTTGACGCGTCCTGGGGCTATCAGGTCACGGGCTACTTTGCCGCCACCTCCCGTTACGGCACGCCAAAGGACTTCATGTACTTCGTCGACAGGATGCATGCGGCGGGCATCTCCGTCATCCTGGACTGGGTGCCCTCTCACTTCTGCAAGGACACGCACGGTCTGCGTGACTTCGACGGCACGAGCTGCTATGAGTACGAGGACCCCCGCAAGCGCGAGCACCTGAGCTGGGGCACGCGCGTGTTTGACTACGGGCGAGGCGAGGTCAAGAGCTTCCTGCTCTCCTCCGCGGCGTTCTGGATCAGGAAGTTCCATGTGGACGGCCTGCGCATGGACGCGGTGGCGTCCATGCTCTACCTCAACTATGACCGCCGCGACGGCGAGTGGAGCCCCAACCAGTACGGCGGGCAGGAGAACATCGAGGCAATCGAGTTTCTGCGCGCGCTCAACCGCATGGCGTTCTCCATTGACCCGGGGCTGATGATGGTGGCAGAGGAATCCACCGCCTGGCCCGGCGTCACCAAGCCGCTGGAGGAGGGCGGACTCGGCTTCAACCTCAAGTGGAACATGGGCTGGATGAACGACATGTGCCACTACCTCAAGCTGGACCCCTGGTTCCGCCAGTTCAACCACAAGGACATCACCTTCTCGTTCATGTACGCCTTCTCCGAAAACTTCGTGCTGCCCATCTCCCACGACGAGGTGGTGCACATGAAGGGCTCGCTGCGCGGCAAGATGCCCGGCGACGACTGGGGCCAGCTTGCCGGCGTGCGCGGCTTCACGGCGTACCTTTACGCCCACCCCGGCAAGCAGCTCACCTTCATGGGCGCGGAGCTGGGCCAGTGGCACGAGTGGGACTTCGCCAATCAGATTGACTGGTATCTCCTGCGCGAGGAGCCCGCAAACAAAAAAACGCAGGACTTCTTCCGCGCCATCAACCGCTTCTATCTTGACTCTCCCGAGCTGTGGGAGCTTGACTTCGGCTGGGAGGGCTTTGATTGGCTTGTGCCCGATGACAACGAGAACAACATCGTCGTCTTCCTCCGCCGCGACAGGAAGGGCAACGAGCTGATTGTCGCCGTCAACTTCTCGCCCAACCACTACGAGAACTATCGCTTCGGCGTTCCGGCAAAGAAGGAGTACACCGAGGTCTTCAACACCGACCGCCCCGAGTTCGGGGGCAGCGGTTGGAATTTCAACGGCACCGTCGCGTGCGAGCGCATCCCCTCCCACGGACGCGAGGCGTCCATCGCCGTGACCATCCCGCCCTATGGCGCGGTCTATCTGCGCGGCGCGGGCGAGCTGCCCGCCCCGAAGGAAGACGCGGCAGAGGAGGGCGCAGCGAAAGCGAAGAAGCCCGGCGCCAAGCCCGTAAAGGCGCGCCGGAGCACCCGCACGGCAAGCGAAAAGCGCAAACCCGGCAGACCGAAGCGGTCCGCCGTTACCAGCGAAACCAAAACCGATAAAAAGACATAAAGGAGGGCCCATCAGCATGAAAAAAGAGTGCATCGCCATGCTGCTCGCCGGCGGACAGGGAAGCCGGCTTTACGTCCTGACGGAGAACATGGCAAAGCCCGCCGTTCCCTTCGGCGGCAAATTCCGTATCATTGATTTCCCCCTCTCCAACTGCACCAACGCGGGCATTGACACCGTCGGCGTCCTGACGCAGTACCGTCCGTTGGAGCTGAACAGCTACATCGGCTCCGGTCAGCCGTGGGATCTTGACCGCGACAACGGCGGCGTTCATATCCTGCCCCCGTATCAGAGCGCCACGGGCGCGAGCTGGTACAAGGGCACGGCGAATGCCATCTACCAGAACATCGGGTTTGTGGATATGTACGACCCCGAGTATGTTGTGGTGCTTTCGGGTGACCATATCTATAAGATGGACTACGCAGACATGGTCGAGCGCCACAAGAAGGCGGGCGCGGCGTGCACCATCTCCGTCATGGAGGTGCCCTGGAGCGAAGCCTCCCGCTTTGGTCTGATGAGCGTGGACGAGGAGGACAACATCACCGAGTTCGCCGAGAAACCCAAGGAGCCGAAGAGCAACCTCGCCTCCATGGGTATCTACGTCTTCTCCTGGAGCAAGATGCGTGAATTCCTGATTGCGGACGAGAACAACCCCGACAGTGAGAACGACTTCGGCAAGAACATCATCCCCGCCATGATTGAAAAGGGCGAGAAGATGCTTGCCTACCGCTTCGCGGGCTACTGGAAGGACGTCGGTACGCTCGACGCGCTGTGGGATGCGAACATGGACATGCTTGCCACCGGCAGCGGGCTGGACCTCTTCGAGCACGACTGGCCCATCTACGGGCGCAGCACTTCCGCGCCGCCGGCGTTCATCGGCAAGAACGCGAGCACGCACCACAGCGTCATCACCCGCGGCTGCGTGGTTGAGGGCGCGGCGGAGAACTCCGTCCTCTCCGAGAACAGCACCATTGAGGAGGGCGCGAGCGTTCAGTATTCCATCCTCATGCCCGGCGCGGTTGTCAAGGCGGGCGCACAGGTGGCCTACGCCATCATCGGCGAGAACACCGTCGTCGGCGAGAACGCGGTCATCGGCTCCGTTCCGGACGGCGCCGAGGGCTGGGGCATTACGGTCGTCGGACCCGAGACCAAGGTTCCGGAAAACTATGAGCTCAAGGCAAATCACATGCTCAGTAAGAACATGAAGGAGGTAGTGAGATGAACGGACTGCACGGCATCATTTTCTCCTATGAGAAGGAACCTGGCCTGCGCGAACTGGTCGAGCACCGCATGCCGGCTTCGATTCCCTTCGGCGGGCGCTACCGCATCATTGACTTTATGCTTTCCAATATGCAGAATGCCGGCGTGACCGACGTGGGCATCGTGCTGCACGGCAACTACCAGAGCCTGCTTGACCATGTGGGCAACGGCAAGACCTGGGACATGTCCCGCAAGCACGGCGGTCTGCGCATCCTGCCGCCCTTTGCCGACAACCGCAAGTACCGCAGCGGCGAGGAGTTTGAGGGCAAGATGCAGGCGCTCGCGGGCGTGCGCTCCTACCTCGAGCAGATTCGCCAGGACTACGTGGTCGTCGCGGACAGCGACCTGATCATCAACATCGACATCGACGAGGTCTACAAGGCGCACCTTGCCTCCGGCGCGGACATCACCTGCGTGTGCACCGCAAACTACAAGAAGACCGAGGAGGCGACCTTCTTCCTGCTCGGCGATGACAACAAGGTCGTCAAGACCCTCTGCAGCCCCAAGAAGCCCGAGGGCTATCACTGCCTTGAGATTTACATTCTCAGCAAGGAACTGCTGCTCAAGCTCGTCGACACCTGCGAGGCGGAGGAGAAGGTCAGCTTCCGCAGCGACGTGCTCAACGGCATGGGCGACCAGCTGGACATTCGCGCCTTCGTGTTCGACGGCATGGCGGCGCAGATTCGCACCGTCAAGGAGTACTACGACCGCAGCATCGACGCGCTCAACCCGCGCATCTACCGCGCGCTGTCTACCCCCGAGCGCCCCATCCGCGCCAAGGAGGACGACGAGACCCCGACCTACCTTGCGCCGGAGAGCCGCTGCGTCAACGCGCTCATCGCCGACGGCTGTGAGATTGCCGGCTCGGTGGAAAACAGCATCATCTTCCCGGGCGTCCGCATCGCCAAGGGCGCGAGCGTGCGCAACAGCGTCCTCTTCAAGGGCACCGTCATTGAGGAGAACGCCTCCATCAGCTATGTCATCGCGGACAAGAACGTGACCATTCGCCGCGGCGGCAAGCTGACCGGACACGAGAGCTACCCGATGGTCATCTCCAAGGGCAGCACCATCTGATTCAATCGCTCCCGGGGCGCGCATGCGCCCCGGGACACGGAGAGAGGACAACAGTGTGAAGATACTGTATATTACGAGCGAGGCCGTGCCGTTCTGCAAGACCGGCGGTCTTGCGGACGTGGCAGGCAGCCTGCCTCCCGCCCTCGCCGGACAGGGGGACAGCGTCGCCGTCATGCTCCCGCTTTACCAAAGCGTGGCGGAACACTTCAGCGAGAAGCTGACGTTCGTCAAGTGGACCTACGTGCGCCTTGCCTGGCGCAGCGTCTACTGCGGGCTGTTCCACATTGAGCAGGACGGCGTTGACTGGTACTTCATCGACAATGAATACTACTTCCGCCGTCCGGAGCTCTATGGCTATTACGACGACGCGGAGCGCTTCGGCTTTTTCTCCCGCGCCGTGACGGAGCTGTTGCCCGACCTGCCGGAGAAGCCGGACCTCGTCCACTGCAACGACTGGCAGACGTCGCTGGTTCCCATCTACATCCATGACGAGGCGGTGCGCAACGACTTTTATAAGAGCATCCGCACCGTCATCACAATCCACAACATTGAATATCAGGGGCGCTACAGCCGCTCCCTGCTGGAGGACCTGTTCGGCCTGCCCTCCGGCTGGTACGACGGCGGAACGCTGGCGTACGATGACGACATCAATCTTCTCAAGGGCGCCATTGTCAACTCCGACGCGGTGACGACCGTCAGCGAAACGTACGCACAGGAGCTGAAATACGCCTATTTTGCGCACGGATTGGAGCAGGTCATCTCCTCCTGTGCGGACAAGCTGTACGGCGTGCTCAACGGCATCGACACGCACAGCTATGACCCGCGGCACGACGATGCGCTTGCCGCGTGCTACAGCGAGAGCGACCTGAGCGGCAAGGCGACGTGCAAGGCGGCGCTGCAGCGCGAGCTGGGGCTGGAGGAGCGCGCGGAAACGCCCGTCATTGCCATGGTGACGCGCCTCGTGTCCCACAAGGGACTGGACCTCGTGTGCGAGACGCTGGACGCCATGATGGAGCAGGATTTGCAGCTCGTCCTTCTCGGTAAGGGCGATGCGCAGTACGAGGACTTTTTCCGCGCCGCGGCACAGCGCTATCCCGGGCGCATCGCGGTCCGGTTCGGCTATGACGCCGCGCTGTCCCGCAGAATCTATGCGGGCGCGGACCTGTTCCTGATGCCCTCAAAGAGCGAGCCCTGCGGCCTGAGCCAGATGATTGCCATGCGCTACGGCACCGTGCCCATCGTGCGCGAAACCGGCGGTCTGAAGGACACGGTGCACGCCTATGCGGCGTGGAACGGCACAGGCGACGGCTTCAGCTTTTCCAACTACAACGCCGGCGACATGCTTTACGTCGTCTGCGAGGCAATTGACCTTTATCACGACAATCCCGCGGCGTTTCGTACGCTGCAAGAACGCGGCATGACCGCCGACTTCGGTTGGGAACGCAGCGCAGAGAAATATCA
>JAILRK010000120.1 GCA_024698225.1 Oscillospiraceae bacterium
AATCAAAAAGATTGATTTGAAATCGCGCGTGCTTCGCACGCTCATGCCGCGCAGAGCGCGTCATGTCGTCTCATGCGATACCTACGCGCCTGCGGCGCTATCAAAATGCTTTTCAAGCATTTTGATCAGGTATCAGTATGACACGCGCGGTCCGGACCCCCATGCACACGCCCTCCTCTCGCCCGGTCCCCCCCGGGCAAAAAAGAGCCGCTGCTTTCCAATGGAAAGCAGCGGTTTTTGTTGTGTTGTGTCGTCGGGGGCGTCACAGCGTCGCCGCCATGACCGCCTTGATGCTATGCAGGCGGTTCTCCGCCTCCTCAAAGACGATGGAGCGCTCGCTCTCGAACACCTCGTTCGTCACCTCAAGGCAGTCCTCGCCGAACTTCTTGTAGATGTCCATGCCGACGGTGGTCTCCAGGTCGTGGAACGAGGGCAGGCAATGCTCAAAGAGGCACTGCTCGCCTGCCGCCTCCATCAGCTCCATCGTCACGCGATAGGGCTTGAGGTCCGCAATGCGCTCGGTCCACGCCTCCTTCGGCTCGCCCATGGAGACCCAGATGTCGGTGTAGATGACGTTCGCGCCGGGCACCGCCTGCAGCGGGTCGGTGATGAACTCCAGCGTGGCGCCGGTCTCCTGCGCCACCGCCCGGCACTGGGCGACCAGCGCGGGGTCGGGGAAATACTTCTCCGGCGCGCAGGCGACGAAGTGCATGCCCATCTTCGCGCAGCCCACCATCAGCGAGTTGCCCATGTTGTAGCGCGCGTCGCCCATGTAGACGAGCTTCTGCCCCTTGAGCGCGCCGAAGTGCTCCTGCAGGGTGAGGAAGTCGGCAAGAATCTGCGTGGGGTGGAACTCGTTGGTCAGCCCGTTCCAGACCGGGACCTTCGCGTACTTTGCCAGCGCCTCCACGCGCTCTTGGCCGAAGCCGCGGTACTCAATGCCGTCGAACATGCCGCCCAGCACGCGCGCGGTGTCCGCGATGGACTCCTTGTGCCCAATCTGGCTGGCGGAGGGGTCAAGATAGACCGCGTGCATGCCGAGGTCGAACGCGCCCAGCTCGAAGGAGCAGCGCGTGCGGGTGGAGGTCTTTTCGAAAATCAGCGCGACGCTCTTGCCCTCGCAGAGCTTGTGGGGAATGCCCGCCTTCTTCTTTGCCTTGAGCTCGGCGGCAAGGTCGATGAGATACTGGATTTCCTCCGGCGTGAAATCAAGCAGCTTGAGGAAATCCCTGCCCTTTAATGAAACCATTTTCTTCTCCTCACTTTATCTGTTCTTTCACGTACGCAATCTGGTTTTCCACGGACTCCGGCGAGGTGCCGCCCTCGGAAATGCGCGTGCGCACGCAGGTCAGCAGGTCTATGGCGGCGAACACATCCTCGTCGATGCGCTCGCAGTGCCGGCGGTAGGTCTCCAGCGGCAGCGTTTCCAGCACGCAGCCGCTGCGGATGCACTCGCCCACCAGCTCGCCCGCAATCTTGTACGCCGAGCGGAACGGCAGGCCCTTGCGCACGAGGTAGTCCGCAAGGTCGGTGGCGTTGATGAAGCCGCTCTGCGCGGCGTGGTACATCGCCTCGGCGTTCACGCGCATGCTCTGCAGCATCGGCGTGAACACGTTCAGGCACATCGTCACGGTGTCCAGCGCGTCGAACACCGCCTCCTTGTCCTCCTGCATGTCCTTGTCGTAGGCGAGCGGCAGGCCCTTGAGCATGGTCAGCAGCGCCATCAGGTCGCCGTAGACCCTGCCGGTCTTGCCGCGCGCCAGCTCCGCCATGTCGGAGTTCTTCTTCTGCGGCATGATGGACGAGCCGGTGGTGAAGGCGTCGCTGAGGGTGACGAAGCGGAACTCCCAGCTCGTCCAGAGAATCAGCTCCTCGGACAGGCGGCTGAGGTGCATCATCACCAGCGAGAGCGCGGAGAGCAGCTCCACGCAGAAGTCGCGGTCGGACACGGCGTCGATGCTGTTGCGCGCCACGGCGGAGAAGCCCAGCAGCTTCGCCTCCATCTGCCGGTCGGTGTCGTAGGTCGTGCCCGCCAGCGCGCACGCGCCGATGGGCGACACGTCGATGCGCCTGCGGCAGTCGGCAAGGCGGTCGAGGTCGCGCAGGAACATCATCGCATAGGCAAGGATGTGGTGGCTGAAAAGAATCGGCTGCGCACGCTGCAAATGCGTGTACCCCGGCATGACGGCGCTCTTGTTCTCCTCCGCCACGGCGACGATTGCCGCAATCAGGCCGCGGAGCTGCTCGGCAATGGCGTCGGACGCGTGGCGCAGGTGCAGGCGCATGTCCAGCGCCACCTGGTCGTTGCGGCTGCGCGCGGTGTGGAGCTTCTTGCCCACCTCGCCCAGGCGCTCGGTAAGCACCTGCTCGACGAACATGTGGATGTCCTCCGCCGTCCAGTCAAAGCTGAGCGCGCCGCTGTCCAAATCGTCGAGGATGCCCTGCAGACCGTCAATCAGCGCGTTGGCGTCCTGCTGGGAGAGGATGCCCTGCGCGGCGAGCATCGCCGCGTGCGCCATGCTGCCCACGATGTCCTCGCGATAGAGGCGGCAGTCAAAGCGGATGGAGGAATTGAAGTCGTCCGCCGCGCCGTCCGTCACGCCGGACGTCCGTCCGGCCCACATCTTTGCCATAGTCTATCCTTTCTCAGAGCTTGCCCTGCTCGCGCAGCGCCTGCACCTTGGTGGGCAGGCCCCAGCAGTCAATGAAGCCCGCCGCCTGCGCCTGGTCATAGTCACTGTCGCCAAAGGTGACAAGATTCTCGGAGTAGAGCGAATACGGGGAGGTCATGCCCGCGGGGATGATGTTGCCCTTGTAGAGCTTGAGCTTGACCGTGCCGGTGACGTAGCGGTTGCTCTCGTTGGCAAAGGCCGTCAGGCACTCCTGCAGCGGGGTGTACCACTTGCCGTTGTAGATGAGGTCGGCATAGTCCACCGCCAGCTTCTTCTTGACGTGCAGCGTCTCCTTGTCCACGGTAATCATCTCAAGATGCTCGTGCGCGTAGTAGAGGATGCTGCCGCCGGGGGTCTCGTACACGCCGCGGTCCTTCATGCCGATGAGCCGGTTTTCCACGATGTCGATGATGCCGATGCCGTGCTTGCCGCCCAGCTCGTTGAGCTTGCGGATGACGTCGCTCGCCTTCATCTGCTCGCCGTTGACGGCAACCGGCGTGCCCGCCTCAAAGGAGATGGAGACGTACTCCGGCTCGTCCGGCGCCTGCAGCGGGGATACGCCCATCTCAAGGAAGCCCGGCTTTTCCAACTGCGCCTCGTTGGCGGGGTCTTCGAGGTCCAGGCCCTCATGGCTCAGGTGCCAGAGGTTCTTGTCCTTGGAGTAGTTGGTCTCGCGGGAAATCTTGAGCGGGACGTTGTGCGCCTCGGCATAGTCGATTTCCTCGTCACGGGAGCGAATCTCCCACTCGCGCCAGGGCGCGATGATGCGCATGTTCGGCGCGTAGCGCTTGATGGCAAGCTCAAAGCGGACCTGGTCGTTGCCCTTGCCGGTGCAGCCGTGCGCAATGGCGTCCGCGCCCTCGGCAATGGCAATCTCCGCCATCTTCTTGCCCATGACCGGGCGCGCAAACGCCGTGCCCAGCAGATAGGTCTCGTACTTCGCGTCCATCTTCAGCGCGGGGATGATGACCTCGTCCACCATCTCGTCGGTGAGGTCGGCAATGATGAGCTTGCTTGCGCCGGTCTTGAGCGCCTTCTGCTCCAGCCCGTCCAGCTCGCCGTCGCCCTGCCCGACGTCCGCCGCCACGGCGATGATTTCGGCGTTGTTGTAGTTCTCCTTCAGCCAGGGGATGATGATGGACGTATCCAAGCCGCCGGAATAGGCGAGCACGATTTTTTTGATGCTGTTCTTATCCATGGTATGCCTCCAAATGTGAATAAAAATGTAATTTCACGGGATATCATGGAATTACTATACAATAAATATTCATTTGTGTCAACGATTTTGCGCGCGCTGACGCGCTTTTATACGACTTACACCGTATCGCTTTCCATTCGCGCGCCGCTTTTATCTAATTTGACCCTGCGCGCTCCCCAAGGCGCACGCGGTAGGTCTCCAGCCCGTCGGTGAAGAGCAGGCTGTCCGGCTGTTTCGCCGGTGCGGGCGGCGCGCTCAGGCGGCGCCGCTGCTCGCGCAGGGCGAAGGACAGCGTCACGCAGGAGAGCGCGGCGAAGAACCCGACGGACAGCACGACGCCGCGCACCTGCCCGTACTCCTCCCAGAGCAGCGGGAGCACCGCGTCCACCACGGTCAGCGCCGACGCGCCCAGCAGCAGCGCGGCAAGGTTCCGCCGGCGGAGCACTTTTTTGAGCGGCAGGTCGGGAAACACCGTTTTCGCCGCGGTGACGAACGCCCCCGCAAGCAGCGCCAGCAGCAGCGCGCACAGCGCGATTCTGCTCAGCAGCGGCGAGAGCAGCGCCCCCGCCGCGCCCGCCGCGGCGAGCAGGACCGTGCCCAGCGCCCACAGCGGCAGCACGACCAACAGGCGCACCGCCAGCTGCAGGCGCAGCACG
>JAILRK010000140.1 GCA_024698225.1 Oscillospiraceae bacterium
GGTGCTGCAGACGCTGCCGCGCAGCGACACGGGCGCGCCGATGCTCACCGGAGCCGGCAGCGCGCCGCGCATGAGCGCCGCCGCACCCGCCGCGGAGGAATCCGTCGAAGCGCCCGCCGCAGCGTATGAGGAGGCGGAGGCCCCCTCCGATACGGCGGAGGAGCAGCTTGAGACGCAGATGCTCTTTCTGAGCGACGGCAGCGACGCCGCAACGAACGCGGAAGCCGCCATGCAGCAGCTGACCGAGGCGGCGCCGGAGACGGACGCCGCCGCGCCCGAGGCGGCGTGGGGCGAGGAGGAGGCCGTGGCGCCGACGTCGGAGGACCCCGGCATGCTCTGCGGTCTTGCGCCGGAGAGCGCGGGCACGGCGGCAAACGCCGCTGCCGAGACAGAGGCTCCCGAAACGACGGCAAGTACCACTGCCGAAACGACGACCGCGGACGCCAAGGAGAACGCGGCGGACGCGCCGCTGACGCTGGAGGGCGAGGGCGCGGCGGCATGGCTGGCGGAGCACGCCGAGCCGCTGGGCGACGGGCTGTGGCGCGTGCGCGTCGAGGACACGCTGACCCTGCCCGAGACGCTGCGGCTCGTCGGGCTGCAGGAGCCGGAGGACGGCATGCTGACCATTCTATTTGAAACAACGGAGAATCCGCGATGAACAGTTCAATCGGTATCATCGGCGGGGCGGACGGCCCCACCGCCATCTTTGTCACGGGAAGCGTGGGGCAGACGGTGCTGACCGTGTTCGCCGCGCTCCTGGCCGTGCTGGCGCTGCTGGTGCTGGCCGGTCGGCGGCGCAGGCGTTACCTGCGCCTCGCCCCGCCGGGGGCGGTGCTTGTGGTGCTGGCGGACCAGTGCGTCAAGGCCCTGACCGTCGGCGCGCTGGCGCAGGGCGAGACGGCGCCGCTGCTGCCGGGGCTGCTGCGCCTGGAGCGCGTGCACAACTACGGCGCGGCGTGGTCCAGCTTCTCGGGCGAGCGCTGGCTGCTGATTGCGGTCACGGCGGTCGGTCTGGGCGCGCTGGTCTATCTCGCGGTGCGCATCGTGCGGCACCCGCTGGGCGTCTGGGCGCTGTGGCTGGTCGTCGGCGGCGGCGTGGGCAACCTGCTGGACCGCGTGCGTCTGGGCTATGTGGTGGACATGCTCGCCGCCGAGTTCATCAACTTCCCCGTGTTCAACGTCGCGGACATCTTCGTCACCTGCGGCACCGTCGCGGCGGCGGTGTATTACCTGGCGTATTACGAGAAATACGACGCCAAAAACTGGGAGAACGCAAACGATGGAGCCCATACTGCTGACAACGGAAGAGGCTAAGGGCGCGCGGCTGGACGCCTTTGTCGCCGAGCGCGTGGAGGGCGTCTCCCGCGCGGCGGCGGCGAAGCTGATTGAGCGCGGCGCGGTGCTGGTGGACGGAGCGCCCGCCGCCAAGAGCGCGAAGCTGACGGGCCGGGAGACTGTGGCGGTGACGCTGCCGGAGCCGGAGCCGATTGACGCGCAGCCGCAGGACATCCCGCTGGATGTGGTGTACGAGGACGCGGACGTCATCGTGGTGAACAAGCCCGCCGGGCTGGTGGTGCACCCCGCACCGGGGCATCCCGACGGCACGCTGGTCAACGCGCTGCTGCACCACTGCGCCGGCTCGCTCTCCGGCGTGGGCGGCGCGCTGCGCCCGGGCATCGTCCACCGCATCGACCGCGACACCAGCGGGCTCATCATCGCGGCGAAGAACGACGCGGCGCACCAGGCGCTCGCCGCGCAGTTGAAGGACCACAGCCTCGCGCGCACCTACGAGTGCATCGTCGTCGGCGCGCTGCACGAGGACCGCGGCACCGTGGACGCGCCGATTGCCCGCGACGCGCGTGAGCGCAAGCGCATGGCGGTCACCGCCGGGGGGCGCCCGGCGGTGACGCACTGGGAGGTCGTGGCGCGCTATTCGGGCTACACGCACCTGCGCTGCCACCTGGAGACCGGACGCACCCACCAGATTCGCGTGCACATGGCGTACCTCGGGCACCCGATTCTCGGCGACACCGTCTACGGCGCGAAAAAGCCCGTTCCCGGACTCACCGGGCAGTGCCTCCACGCCGTCGCCCTGCGCTTCCGCCACCCCCGCAGCAACGCGCCCGTCGAGCTGCACTGCCCGCTGCCCGACGAGTTCACCGCCATGCTGCGCAAGCTGGCGGCGCGGCAGTAGGGGAGCGGGCGCAGCCTTTCGGCTTGGCGCAGCAACGAGACAATACAAACAGCGGCTGTGAAGCGGACGCGCAGGCGTCCTTGCTTCACAGCCGCTGTTTTTCTCTGCGGTATTGGTTCGGCAGCATGCCGACAATCTCCGCAAAGCGGTCCGAAAAGTAGCTGGCGGAGCAGAACTGCAACTGCTCGGCAATCGTGCTCACGGGCAAATCCGTGGTGGTGAGCAGGC
>JAILRK010000151.1 GCA_024698225.1 Oscillospiraceae bacterium
CCCAAGGCGCAGAGCGCGCCCGCGGCGGAACCGGTACCCACAGCGCAGCCCTCGCCCGCGCCGCAGGCGCCGCGCGCGGACGGCGACCTGTTCGCGCGGCTGATGGAGAGCTACAAGAACAAGCTCTCGGTCCCGGCGCGCAGCTTCATCGGCGTGGCAAAGGGACGGCTTGCCGACGGCGTGATGACGGTCTACTGCGCCAACGACCAGGGCAAGCGCATGCTGGAGCTTGCGAACGCCGCCAAGGTGATTGCCGAGGTGACGGGGGCCGCGGTCGGCGAAACCGTCACCGTGCGCTTCACGGTGGGGGAACCTGAGGGCGAAGCCCACGACAAAATGCGCGACCTGTTGCAGGTCGGCGGAAAATTCAGCGGTTTTACCGTAAAATAACACGGAGGATACGACTATGGCAAAGGGTTACAGCGCAAAGCGCGGCTTTTCAAACGGCAGCGGCATGTCCGCGCGGCAGATGAATATGCAGCAGCAGATTGCAAAGATGCAGCAGGACATGGCAAGCCGCCAGCAGGAGGTCGAGAACAAGACCTTCTCCGCCAGCGTCGGCGGCGGCGCGGTCACGGCGACAGTGAACGGCAAGAAGGAGGTCACCGCCCTCGTCATCAAACCGGAGGCGGTTGACCCCGAGGACGTGGAGATGCTGCAGGACCTTGTGATTTCCGCGATAAACGAGGCGCTGCGTCAGGCAGACGAGGCGATGAACGCCAGCATGGACGCGCTGACCAACAGCCTCAACCTCGGCAGCTTCGGCGGCCTTGGCGGTCTGGGTCTGTAAGCTCAACCAAATTGATAAACGGCTTGTTTCACGCACGCGGCGCGAAACAAGCCGTTTTTATCTGTTCAGTTTGCCTGCTTCATGGAAAGCGAGATGCGCTTTTTCTTCTCGTCCACGTCCAGCACGACGACCTTGACGATATCGCCGACGGCAACCGCCTCGCTGGGGTGCTTGAGGAACTTGTTGCTGACCTGCGAGATGTGCACCAGCCCATCCTGATGCACGCCGATGTCCACGAACACGCCGAAGTCCACCACGTTGCGCACCGTGCCGGTGAGCGTCATGCCCTGCTTGAGGTCCTTCATCTCCATCACGTCCGTGCGGAGAATCGGGGGCGGCAGCTCGTCGCGCGGGTCGCGTCCGGGCTTTTGCAGCTCCTTGGCGATGTCGCGCAGGGTCGGCACGCCGACGCCGCAGGCCTCCGCCGCGCGCTCCGCGCCGTAGGCGTTCAGCCGCGCGCTCACGTCCGGCAGCGCACCCGCGCGGAGCGCCGCCTTGTCATAGCCGAGCAGCCCCAGCAGCGTCTCCGCCGCGGCATAGCTCTCGGGGTGGACGGCGGTGTTGTCCAGCACGTTCTTGCTCTCCGGCACGCGCAGGAAGCCCGCGCACTGCTCAAACGCCTTGGGCCCCAGCTTGCTGACCTTGAGCAGCTGTTTGCGCGTCGTGAACGCACCCGTCTCCTCGCGGTAGGCGACGATGTTCTTTGCCGTGGTGGCGTTGAGCCCCGCCACGCGCTCCAGCAGCGGCGCGGAGGCGGTGTTGAGGTCCACGCCCACCGCGTTGACGCAGTCCTCCACCACGTTGTCCAGCGCCTCGCCGAGGCGCTTTTGCGGCATGTCGTGCTGGTACTGCCCCACGCCGATGGCCTTGGGGTCAATCTTGACCAGCTCCGCCAGCGGGTCCTGCAGCCGCCGCGCAATCGAGACTGCGGAGCGCAGGTTCACGTCGTAATCCGGGAACTCCGCCGCCGCAAGCTTGGACGCGGAGTAGACCGACGCGCCCGCCTCGCTGACAATCATATAGCTCAGTCCGCCGCCGACCTCGCCGATGAGCTCCACCGTCATCTGCTCCGTCTCGCGCGAGGCAGTGCCGTTGCCGATGGCGATGTGGGCGACGCCGTGCCGCTGAATCATCGCCTTGAGCGTGTCAATCGCGCGGCGCTTCTGTCCCGCGCCCTGCGTGGGATAGACCACCGCCGTGTCGAGCACCTTGCCCGTGCCGTCCACGACGGCGACCTTGCAGCCGTGCGCGTAGCCGGGGTCCAGCCCCATCGTGACGTAGCCCTTGACCGGCGGCTGCATCAGCAGCGGCTTGAGGTTGAGCGCGAAGTTGTGAATCGCGCCCTCCGCCGCCGCGTCCGTCAGCGCGGTGCGGATTTCGCGTTGCAGCGAGGGCTCAATCAGGCGGTCATAGGCGTCCTCGCAGACCGTGCGCAAAAAGGCGGTCGCACTGCTGCTGCCCTTGATGAAGCCGCCGTAGATGGCACTGAGCGCAAAGTCGCGGTCACAGTCGATGCCGACCTTCAGAAAGCCCTCCTTCTCGCCGCGGTTGAGGGCAAGCACCTGATGCCCCTGCACGCGGGGAACGCCCTGCGCAAAGTCGTAGTAGAGGCGGTAGACGCTGTCCTCCTCCGTCGCCGCCACGGAGCGGACGACGCCCCTTTTCTCGAACAGCGTGCGCAGCGCCTTGCGCGTGGGCGCGTCGTCGGAGATACGCTCGGCGATGATGTCGCCCGCGCCGGCGAGCGCGTCCTCGACGGTCTCCACGCCCTTGTCCGCGTCAACGTAGGGCGCGGCAAGCACGCGCAGGTCGTCCAGGTCGCGCCGCTGGGTGAGAATCTCGTCTGCCAGCGGCTCCAGCCCCTTCTCCTTCGCCACGGTGGCGCGGGTGCGGCGCTTGGGTTTATAGGGCCTGTAAAGGTCTTCCACTTCCGCCAGCGTCTCGGCGGCGTCGATGGCGGCGGCGAGCTCGTCCGTCAGCTTGCCCTGCTCGGCAATCGTGTTCTTCACGGTCTCGCGCCGTTCCTCCAGCGAGCGCAGGTAGCCCAGCCGCTCCTCCAGCGTGCGCAGCGCCGTGTCGTCCATGGAGCCGTGCAGCTCCTTGCGGTAGCGGGCGATAAAGGGCACGGTGTTGCCCGCATCGAGCAGCTCGACCACAGCGGAGACCTGCGCCTCGCTGCGACCGAGCTCCCGTGCAATGCGTTGAATGATTGATTCCATTCTGTATCCTTCCGGTGTATTATTACTTATGGTAAAACTTTTTGACCTCGTACTTCGGCTCACAGGTCACGTGTATGCCGAGGCTCTTGTAGAGCTGGATGTCCTCCTCGGAGATAATCACGGAGAAATGCGCGTCCGAGCCGCTGAGCTTGTCGAGCTGCTTCTGTGCCAGCGCCGCCAGGGGGTTGGTCAGGCCCGAGATGGCCAGCGCCAGCAACACCTCGTCGGAATGCAGGCGCGGGTTGCGGTGACCGAGGTGCGCCGTCTTGAGGTCGGAGATGGGCTTGATGAGGATGTCCGGGATGAGGTCCAGATTGTCGTTGATGCCGCCCATGAGCTTCATGGCGTTCATCAGCATGGACGCGGACGCGCCGAGCAAATTGGACGTCTTGCCCGTGACCATCCTGCCGTCGGGCAGCACCATCGCCCCGGCGGGCGCGCCGGTCTCCTCCGCGCGCGCGTTCGCGGCGGCAAAGGCGGGACACAGCTCGCTGGTGACCTCGGCCTTCTTCATCACAAGCTCCAGCTTGCGTATCTGCTCGTCGTCCGCCTCACCCTTGACGCGGGAGACCAGCGCGTTGTAGTAACGGCGCAGAATCTCCATGCGCGAGGCCTGGCGGCAGACCTGGTCGTCCACGATGCAGTTGCCCACCATGTTCACGCCCATGTCGGTGGGCGACTGATACGGGCACTTGTCCTGCAGGCGCTCAAAGATGGCGCGCAGGACGGGGAAAATCTCCACGTCGCGGTTGTAGTTCACCGTCGTCACGCCGTAGGCGGCGAGGTGGAAGGGGTCAATCATGTTGACGTCGTTGAGGTCGGCGGTCGCCGCCTCATAGGCGAGGTTGACCGGATGACCGAGCGGCAGGTTCCAGATTGGGAAGGTCTCAAACTTGGCGTAGCCCGCGGAGACGCCGCGCTCGTGCTCATGGTAGAGCTGGCTCAGGCAGGTCGCCATCTTGCCGCTGCCCGGTCCCGGCGCGGTGACGACGACAAGGGAGTGCGTGGTCTCGATGTAGTCGTTCTTGCCGAAGCCCTCGTCGCTGACGATGTGGTTCACGTCCGAGGGGTAGCCCGCAATCGGATAGTGGCGGTAATTCCGGACGCCCAGCGCATCCAGGCGCTTGAGGAACGCGTCCGCCGCCCCCTGCCCCGCGTACTGCGTCACCACGATGCTGCCGACGTGCAGGTCCAGCGCGCGGAAGGAGTCCATCAGGCGCAGGCAGTCGTCGTCATAGGTGATGCCAAGGTCGCCGCGCACCTTGTTCTTCTCAATGTCGTTGGCGTTGACCACGATGACAATCTCCACGTCGTCGCGGAGCTGCTGCAGCATGCGCACCTTGCTGTCCGGCTGGAACCCGGGCAGAACGCGGGACGCGTGGAAGTCGTCAAACAGCTTGCCGCCGAACTCCAGATAGAGCTTGCCGCCGAACTGGGCAATCCGCTCGCGAATGTGCGCGGACTGCATGGTCAGGTATTGGTTGTTGTCAAAACCGATGTTAGCCATGAAACCTTCTTTCTCCCTCGTAGCCGATACGTCTCATTGTACTGGTATACTCCCTTGCGTATTATACCGCAGAAAAAATGTAAAAAAAGGCTTGACATTTGTCGGCATATGGGTTATTATACACCATGCTCGGCTCGCGCGGTTAGCTCAGCTGGTAGAGCACATGCTTGACGTGCATGGGGTCACAGGTTCGAGTCCTGTACCGCGCACCAGAAAAGTACCCGATTTCTTAGGAAATCGGGTACTTTTTCTTACTTTTTCAAGCAAGTGGACTTTACCCGATTAAAGCGATTTATGGCAATCTGTTGCAAATTTCGGCCTTGTTGTTGCAAAAGTGTTGCAAATTTCAATCGGCCTCAAACCCGCATGAATACAGGGCTGGCGGGACTTCTTGACCCCTTTTTGGGAAATGTTGCAAATTTCCGCCTATTTTGGCTTCAAGGGCCCTCATCCGGTAACCGCCCCGCTCGTTGTGCCAGCGGGGACGGTTCTGTTTGACAATCGCGCCAACAGGCGTTGGTGCTTGTCACCGAGAACCGTCCCCGCTGACATACATGTCAACTGTCAACCGCGCGCAGGAAGTGTTTGTATCCCCGCCGGAACTATGCTATGCTATAGGCTGTGATGACAAAACAGGCGGCAACACCCCGTGACCGCCGTTGACACAGGTCAGGAGAGAACGCCATGCAGTATTCCAATCCGTTGCGCTGCCCGGTCTGCGGCGGCAGTCTGTCCCTTCGCGGGAAAACCGCGTCCTGCGCCGCGGGACACGCCTTCGACGTCGCCCGCGAGGGCTACGTCAACCTGCTGCGCGCCCAGAGGAGCGGCGACCGCATGGGCGACAGCAAGGACTCCGCCCGCTCCCGCCGGGACTTCCTTGACAAAGGGTATTACGCGCCCCTGCGCGACGCGCTGCGCGTGCTGTTTGCCGACAAGCGCGGAACCGTGCTTGACATCTGCTGCGGCGAGGGGTACTACACCGCCGCGCTGGCAGAGAACCCCGCGCTTGCCGTGTACGGCTTCGACCTCTCCCGCGAGATGGTGCGGCTTGCCGCCAGGCGCGGCGGGGCAACCTGCTTCGTGGCGAATTTGGCGGCAATCCCCGTGGCGGACGCGAGCTTCGACTATGCGACGCACCTGTTTGCGCCCTTCCACGCGCAGGAGTTCTCGCGCATCCTCAGGCCCGGCGGCACGCTTTACACCGTGGTGCCCGGTGAGCGGCACCTCTGGGCGCTCAAGGAGGCACTGTACGACAAGCCCTATCCGAACGACGAAAAGCTCCCCGCCGCCGAACCCCTGACGCTCTGCGGCACGCAGAAGCTCACCGCCGAGATAACGCTGCGCAGCCCGCAGGACATCGAAGCGGTCTTCCGCATGACGCCGTATTACTACCACACGGGACAAAGGGACAGAGACAAGCTCAAAGCGCTGCAGACCCTGACAACGGAGATTTCCTTCGTCATCGCGGCGTATAAAAAGCCGCGATGACGGATGCGCTGCAGGACAGAATGACGGGCGGGAGGAAATGCCTCACTGTGCTTTTGCTTTCCGTCTTGACAGCCGGTATAACACTTGGTATACTGTTCCATATATAGTGTGTTATAGTAAGGAGCACGGTTATGCAGACGTTCATCAAACAAATCAGAGCGCATCTGGATATGAGCCAAAGCGAATTCGCGGAGCTCTTGAACGTCACCTTTGCTTCGGTCAACCGCTGGGAGAATGGGCGCACTGTTCCGAACAAGTTGGCACAGACGAGAATCTACGAGATTTGCAAAGCGCACGGGATACCGGCGTATGCTCTGTCACTCAATCGGATGAAACACATTGCCGACGGGATAGAGTTGCCTCCCGAACGCATGCTTCTCTATCACGGTTCCAAGTCCGGTATCGAAGGAGCAATTGCGCCGGTGAGCCGTCCGCAATGCGATTTCGGCAAAGGGTTTTATATGGGAACGGAATTGGCGCAAGCGCTGACGCTGATTTGCGATTATGAACAATCAAAACTGTATCTCGTGTCGCTCGACCTGCGGGAATTGGACGTCATCGACGTCCCGGCGAATCTCGACTGGGCGATGCTTGTCGCATATCACCGCGGACGGATGGAGAAAATAAGCGGCACCGCGTTATATGAAAAATACCGTCTGATGACAGCGCACAAGGACGTCGTGATTGGCAGCATCGCAAATGACAGGATGTTCTACGTAATCGATAATTTCTTCATCGGCAATATCACGGACGCCGCACTCGTGGGAAGTCTATCGGCTCTGCAACTTGGTCGGCAGTACGTTGCGATCTCTCAAAAGGCCTGTGACGCTGTCCGGATTGAAAAGGAAATCGAGATATCACATTTGGAACGCCTGTTTATCAAGGACGTTGCAGAGGAAAACCGCGTCAAAGGTGTGTCTATGGCGAACGATATCTGCAAAATCCACCGACGCGAGGGTCTGTTCTTTGACGAACTGCTTGACAAGGCAAGTATTGGTGAAGTGTGATGGATGCGTTGCAATTGAAGCTGTGTGATATTCAGGGGCGCCTGTTTGAGCTTTCCGGCGCAAAGCAACTGCCGAGCGCAGCGTTTATCCGCGCGTTTATGACATCGGACGTTGCAAAGGCACTGGATTCCCGCTACAACCGCATGCAGTGGATGGGAGAGGAATACCTGCTTGAGGAAGTCAAGGACGCTTCAGGCGACGCACTTTCCCGCGCGGGCGAGATTTTTGCCGCAGATGTTCTTTATTGGATTGGTTACGTCTATCGTTATTGGCATTACTATTCGGGCGAGGCCAGCGCAAAGATTCTGCGCCAAGCGCCGGTGAACAGAATGAAGCGCAATTATATGATGTTTCATACGATGGACCCCGCTTTGGCGATAGAGAAGTTGAAAGAGATTGACGGACAGGCGTAATTTGTCAAATGACCGTCATCAGTCGCGGGCGTTTGTCAAACAAAACCGTCTCCATTGACAAATCAGCAGGGCGTTCGTTGAGAACTTGCTTCATTCCTTATGCAAGTTCTCAACGGACGCCTTGACTTTCCATTGCAGCCTGTGTATAATCCCAATTGAGATGTAGCACACTTTATGAGCCAAGTTATCAATGGGAGGTCGCTATGGAAATCAAACGAGACCGATACCTGAAGAAGCTGATTGCCTTCATGTGGGATGGGCAGGTCAAAGTCATCACCGGAATCCGTCGTTGCGGGAAATCTTATCTGCTCCGTACAATCTTCAGGAACTATCTGTTGGAGCAGGGCGTTTCACCGGGGCACATCCTCACCTATGAACTGGACCTTGCGAAGGATATCCGTTTCAGAAATCCCCTTGCATTGGCAAGCGTTGTGCGCGAGCAGGTGGAGGGCAGGCCGAATCGCTTCTATCTGTTTGTGGATGAGATACAGATGTCAGATGAGGTTCCAAATCCGTATCACCCGAGCGGAAAGGCCATCACCTTCTACGATGCGCTCAATGATTTGAACGCGCTCCCCAACCTTGATATCTACGTGACCGGCAGCAATTCACGCATGCTTTCAAGCGATATTCTCACGGAG
>JAILRK010000190.1 GCA_024698225.1 Oscillospiraceae bacterium
CCGATGCGATTTCTCGCACCGAACTCTGGTGCTTTGTTTGTTCTTCGTTGTTTAATTTACAAGGTACTCGCTCCGTTCGTTCGCCGTGCGGCTCAACCGCGGAACAGGTGCTACTATACTCGCTATCCGCCGTTTTGTCAACACCTTTTTTTACTTTTTTCTCGCTTTGTACAAACAGCTCAATTTCCCGTGGACATAACACCGCTCCCGCTCGCGTTTCGCACAGTCTGTCTTGTAAATCCTGTCATACGCGCGGAAGATGCGCAGCGGTCCGGACCCTTGGCACAGGTCCGGACCGCTGAAAAAACGCTCTTGCGTTCAACCGGCTTGTTCGCTCAGGCGCATGAGCAGCAGCGCAATCTGCGCGCGGCTGATGGCCTGCGGCGGATACCAGACGCACTCCTTCTCGGTAATCAGTCCGCCCTTCCACGCCCAGTCCATGGCGTTGCGGGCAAACTCCGAAACCTTGGCGGCATAGGGATAGTCCGCAAGCGAGCCGTCCGTCTCCGGTTCGCCCGCCAGACGGTAGAGTCCGACAATCGCCTGCTCACAGGTCATGTATTTGCCCACGCCGAAATGCTCCGCATCGGCGGGCGAGAGAATCCCGCGGTTCGTCACCCAGGTCACGGCGTCGTAATACCAGGAGGACGGGTCCACGTCCAAAAAGCTCGATTCCAAGTCGCCCACGTCGCTGCCGGTGAAGCGGTAAAGCAGCAGGGCATAGAACTCCCGCCGGATGGCATAGTCCGGCATGAACGCCGGCTTTTCGTTCGAGCCGTTCATCAGCCCCGCGGATACGACGTAGTTGACCGCGTTGACGTACCAGCTGTCCGTCTTCACGTCCGTAAAGGTGTGCACGGTCTCCGTGCCGTCCGCGTTGGCGGTGATGATGTCCACGCCGCCCTGCTCCTCGTTCTCCACGATGCGCCCGAGGGTGACCTCCTCCATTTGTATCGGGATGCTGACGCTCTCCGCTCCCTTGCTCTCTTCCTCGCTCCCCTGCTGCACCGTCTGCGCAATGCGCTCCGCCTCCTGCTCCTCATAGCGGACGCGCTTGTGGATGAGCACGACGGCGCAGACCAGCAGCACGAGCAGCAGAACCCGCACAATCTGTTTTTTCATGGCAGTATCAGCAGCTCCTTGGGCGCGCGGTGGATGTCCTCACAGCCGTCGCCGCGAATGACAATCACGTCCTCGATGCGCACGCCGAAGCGTCCGGGGAGATAGATGCCCGGCTCCGCCGAAATCACCGCCCCGACGGGCAGCGGCTCGGTCCAGGTCGTGCTGGCGCGCGGCGACTCGTGAATCTCCACGCCGACGCCGTGGCCGAAGCCGTGGCCGAAGTAGGCGCCGTAGCCCGCGTCCGCAATGACCTTCGCCGCCGCGTTGTGCACGTCGCAGCCGGGCACGCCCGCCTTCGCCGCGGCAATGCCCGCAAGCTGTGCGCGCAGCACGGTGTGGTACACGGTGTCCATCTCCTCGCTCACGTGACCGACGGCAACGGTGCGCGTCATGTCGGAGCAATAGCCGTGGTAGATGCAGCCGAAGTCCATTGTGACGAACTCGCCCGCCGCAATCTGCTTCTCGCTGGGCACGGCGTGGGGCTTGCTGCCGTTCGCGCCGGAGGCGACAATGGGGTCAAAGGACATGTTCTCCGCGCCGTAGCGCAGCATGAGATAGGTCAGCTTCGCGGCAATCTCCTTTTCGGTGACGCCGGGGCGGATGTCGTTGTATATCTCGGAGAGCGCCCGCTCGGCAATGCGCTGCGCGCCGATGAGCGCGGCAAGCTCCTCCTCGTCCTTGACCATGCGCAGCCCCGTCATCAGCGCGGTGGCGGGCTTGAGCGTCGCGTGCAGGCGCTCGCTGTACTGCCGGAGCTCCGCGACGGTCATATACTCGTCCTCAAAGCCGATGGTCTCCACGCCGTCCCGCTCCGACGCCTCGTTGATGAGCGCGGCATAGCTGCGTCCGACGGTCGTGAGGGCAACCTCCGCGTCCGTGACCGCCTGTCCCGCCGCCTCGATATAGCGGGAGTCCGTCCAGTAGTAGGCGTTTTTCTTCGTGACAAATGCCACGCCGTCGGTTCCGGTGGAGTGAAAGCCGGAGGCGTAAAAGCGGTTTGCCTCGTTGGTCAGCAGCATGGCGTCCACGCCGCAGCGGTCAAGCTGCGCGCGAATCGCCGCAAAGTGATTCATCTGTTGTTCCTCCTTGTCAGTTCTCAGTTGGGTAATCGGTTTTCAGCTTATTGTATAGGATGCGCTGGCTGGCATAGATGCCGCTGTAGCCGGAGAGCACAAAGCTGATGGCGCAGGTGAGCGCAAAGTACGGCAGCCCCGCCCCGCCGAACAGCTCCAGCGCAAGGAAGGTGGACGCAAGCGGGCAGTTGACCGCGCCGCAGAACACGGCAATCAGCCCCACGGCGGCGCCGAACGCCGCCGGAATGCCCAGAACCGGCGCAACAACGCAACCGAAGGTTGCCCCGACGAAGAACGAGGGCACGACCTCGCCGCCCTTATAGCCCGCGGCAAGCGAAAGCGCCGTAAAGACGAGCTTGAGCGCAAACGCCGCGCCCACGGCCTGCCCCTGCTCCACCGCGCGGGTGATGACGTCCATGCCTGCGCCGTTGTAGTCCGTCGTCCCCAGCAGCAGCGTCAGCACGACGACCAGCGCGCCGCCCACGACGATGCGGAGGTAGGGATTCGTGAGCTTCGCCGCCGCGTGCTCCGTGGCGTGGATGACCTCGCAGAACACGACGGAGAGCAGCGCGCCCAGCATGGCAAGCACCGCCACGCGCACCAGCATGACGGCGTCCGTCTGCGGGACGGCGAGCGAAAACGCCGTGGGCTCCACGCCGAACGCCATCGACACGCCGCAGGCGGTCAGCGCGGCGACGAGACAGGGAAACAACTGCGCAAAATAGATGCGCCCCACCGTCGTGATTTCCAGCGCAAACACCGCCGCCGCCATCGGCGTCCCGAACAGCGCCGAGAAAAACGCCGCCATGCCGATGGTGGTCATCGTGCGCAGGTCGCTGTCGTCCAGGTGGAGCAGCCGCCCGCTCTGGTAGCCGATGGCGCCGCCCATCTGCAGCGCCGCGCCCTCGCGCCCGACGCTGCCGCCGCCGAGGTGGGTCAGCAGCGTGGCAAAGAAGATGGCGGGCAGCAGCGCAAGGGACACGCCGTAGCCGGAGTGAATCTCATTGAGGATGTCGTTCGTGCTCTGCCCCTCCGTGCCCAGCCGCTTGTAGAGCCAGACAATCACAACACCCAGCAGCGGAAGCGTATAGAGGAGCCAGGGCTGCGCGGCGCGCAGCTCCGTCACGCGGTGCACGCCGATGTGAAACACCGCGCCGACCGCGCCACACAGCACGCCCGTGACCAGAGAGACGGCGAGCCACTTCGCCATCGCGCGCAGATAGGTAAGCCAGGTACTGAACAGCCGCCTGTTTTGCATAACCGCGTTTCCTCACAATCTGTCGTCCGTAGTCCCGCCCGATGAAACGGACCGGGCGCACATAGTCTATACCTTTTTCGCGCGCTTGTCCAGTAGCATTCAAGGCGCTTCATCCAAACGGATGAAGCGCCTTGCTCACAGTGATTGGTCTTGTTGATGGAAACCGGCCTTGCAGGGTCATTTTTCCGAATCCGCGTACAGATTCTTACAGATTTCTTCGCCTTTCAGCAGTTCACACACGCGCCGTCCGTCGGCAAGCAAATCGTAAGACATCTCGGCGTCCAGC
Organism: Oscillospiraceae bacterium; assembly: GCA_024698225.1. GTDB lineage: Bacteria > Bacillota > Clostridia > Oscillospirales > Oscillospiraceae > Hominicoprocola. The sequence goes on from JAILRK010000190.1 coordinate 3,740, forward strand.
CAGTTGATGGTCATTCCGATGAAAATTGCCTTGTAAAAGCGCACGAGCACCGCCTTTTCCTCTTCGTTGCGGGCTGTTGTGCCGTTGATCTCGATATAACGGTTTACAACCGCATTCCACAGCCGGTCCATGCTGGCGCGGAACTGCACGGTCTTTGTGCTGTGATAGGCATGGAGAAGACCACTGCGATGCGTCTCCGCATACTTCGCAAGCGGGCGGAGACAGTCCACAATCGTGCCCGCCTCCCCGGGAAGACCGACAAGGCTGACCCACTTTGCCTCAATCTCTTCAATTAACGACGGAATATCAGGGAAATAATAGTAAAAGGTATTGCGACTGACGCCACAACGCGCTACAATACTATTGACGGTCACCCGCTTGGTGGGATTCTCGTCGAGAAGCTGGATATACGCTTCCATCATCTTCTCTTTCTTGTTTGACATAATATTCCCGCTCCATTCGCCTCATTTCGTGCCTATAAGAGTTGATGCGATTATATAATGCTCAAGAGAGTTTTTGCAATACACGAATTTGACAAAACAGGACTGACGTTTTCGACATATCATATAGTTAGTAGATACTTTATGCTGCTTTGTCCACCCCGTGACAGAACAAATCTGTCACAATGGGCAAACCGACGCCTGTGACAGAAGGAGCAGCTCCCGCAGGCAATCGCCGCGCTTGACATCGCCCCGCAGCGCGGATATACTGTTGTGCAGAACCAAACAAAGGGCGCGCACCTCGGCGCAGCCCGTACATTATCATCAGGGAGGTACTGGTTATGGGACTGATTGCAGCCGCAATCAATGCGGCAACCGGCGTTTTGGCCGATACCTATCGGGATTACTTCTACTGCGACGCGCTGGCGGATGACGTCCTGCTCGCCAAGGCGCGCAAGCGTGCGGGCGGCGGCTCCGACAACATCATCTCCAACGGGTCGGTGCTCGCCGTGGCGGACGGACAGTGCGCCATCATCGTGGAGCAGGGCAAGATTTCCGAGCTCTGTGCGCAACCGGGCGCATACATCTACGACAACACCACCGAGCCGTCCCTGTTCTACGGCAGCCTGAGCGAAAACATCAAGCAGAGCTTCGCGAGCCTCGGCAGGCGCATCTCCTTCGGCGGCAAGCCCGCCAACGACCAGCGCGTCTACTACGTCAACACCCGCGAGCTGATGGGCAACAAATACGGCACGCCCTCGCCCGTTCCCTTCCGTGTCGTGGACGCAAACGTCGGTCTGGACATCGACATCTCCATCCGCTGCTTCGGCGAATACAGCTATCACATCATCGACCCGGTGCTGTTTTACACCAACGTCGCAGGCAACGTCTCGGGCAGCTACACGCGCGACATGCTTGACTCCCAGCTCAAAAGCGAACTGCTGACCGCGCTGCAGCCCGCCTTCGCCCGCATTTCCGCAATGGGCGTGCGCTATTCGGCGCTGCCCGGACACACGGCGGAGATGGCGGAGGCGCTCAACGCCGAGCTGTCCGCCAAGTGGCGCGACCGCCGCGGCATCGAGCTGGTCGCCGTGGGCGTCAACTCCGTCAAGGCCAGCGAGGAGGACGAGAAGCTCATCAAGGAGCTGCAGCGCAGCGCGGCCTTCCGCGACCCGCGCATGGCGGCGGCGCACCTGACCGGCGCACAGGCGGACGCCATGAAGGCGGCTGCCGCGAACACCGGCGCGGGCGCCATGATGGGCTTTATGAACATGAACGCCGCCGCAAACGCGGGCGGCATGAACGCAGCCGCCCTGTTCCAGATGGGCGCGCAGCAGTCCGCCCCCGCCGCCGCTGCGGCGGACAACTGGGTCTGCCCCTCCTGCGGCAAAACGGTGAGCGGCAAGTTCTGCCCAGAGTGCGGCGCGAAGCGCCCCGCAGCGCAGAGCGTCGGCGGCTGGACCTGCAGCCGCTGCGGCGCGACCGGCACGGGCAAGTTCTGCCCCGAGTGCGGCGCGCCCAAGCCCGCCGGCGCACCGCAGTACAAGTGCGACAAGTGCGGCTGGACGCCCGCCGACCCGACGAAGCCCCCGAAGTTCTGCCCGCAGTGCGGCGACCCCTTTGACGCCGCCGACCTCCGGTAAGCCGCAGCTGCCTGCATCTGCATACCGCAGCGCCGCCCCGCAACAGCGAGGCGGCGCTTTTCTGGAAAAAAGATATCTGTTTGTGCAGAAAAAGATTGCTTCCTATCATATGGCATGATAGAATAATTATAATGTTGTAATACTGATTTCAAATCAAAATGATTGATTTGAAATCGCGCGTGCTTCGCACGCTCATGCCGCGCAGAGCGCGTCATGTCGTCTCATGCGATACCTACGCGCCTGCGGCGCTATCAAAATGCTTTTCAAGCATTTTGA
>JAILRK010000022.1 GCA_024698225.1 Oscillospiraceae bacterium
CTGGAGCCCAATCGCTATACCCCTGATACGCTGATTGAGGAGTTCTCGTTCTCCTATCAAACGCCTCCGCCTGAGGAACCGGACATTGTGCTTTCGGAAAACGACACGCGGGTCACCGATACCATCGACGCGCAAAGCGCCAAGCTTGACGCCCTTGCGGACAAAATGGAGCAACTCGAAGCGATGTATCCCGCAATCAACGTACAGGCGCTCAATGCGCTTCTTGCGCAGGCAAACGAGGCCCTGGACGAGGAGACCGTGGAGGGTGTTATGATTGCCGCGGAGGCAAACAACGAGTACCGCAAGGCCGTCGAAACCTTTACCACGGGACTCAATGCCTATATGACCGGCTGTCCGCTCTTCTCGGAAAACGGCGTCAGGAAGGACCCGGCGCAGACCATCCGGGACGTGAGCTCGTATCTGACCGGTGCGGAACACGTCGCTCATTCCGCCGAATACCTTGCACAGAACGGCTATCTCGCGCAGCAGACCCAGTCGTTCGGCACCGTATACATCCGCGTGAACGACGACACCGTGCTGATGTACTACCCCGAAGATGAACTTGAGGTGGCACTTGCCGCGGACAGTGAACTGCCCGTGTCGATTGAAAGCACATCCCCTCCGTCCGAAAACGGCGGGATGAGCCTGTTGGGGCTCTTCGGCCACCACTACACGGACCATTGGGATGAACTTGACGAGAACAACACGGAATATGAATACATATTTGATGCGGCGACCAAGGTTCAGGAGACCTTCGCCTATGTCAGGCAAATCGGCACGCTGGTGCTTGCCTTCCTCGGCGAGATTGCAGACGTGGCGGACAAATACATGGCCTATCAACAGGAGCTTGCCGCCGCCAAGAACAAGCTCACCCAGGTGGATAAAATCACATTCCAAATCGAAATGAAGGAGGCCCTGGAACAGGCGCTCGGAGGGGGTACCGACCAAAAAGACATGAAGCAATTCATCACCTCCTTACTGGAGACGGTCGACTGGGACCAGCAGACGCTTGCGAGCCTGAAGAATCTCACAGTCCGTCTGGAAAGCGCCATGAAAGACCTGATTGCCCAGGAGGACGTGCTCAAATCAATCTCCAAGAGCGGCGTAACAGCGGCGACGAAATTCCCAACGCTCAGCAAGGTTGCGCATACGGCACTCAGCGGTCTCGACAAAGTCATCAACTCCCCCGTCACCAGCATCGCTTTTACGCTCTACGACCTCATCAACGGCCTGTTTGACATCAGCAATTCGCTTGCCACACTCAGCAACCAGATTTCAAACAACCTGGCTGAGGTGCGCATGGCATGGCTGTACCGCCAGGGCGACGTCAGCGAGGACTGCAAGGACGAGTGCGAGGACCTGCGCACATGGCTGGCAGCCTATCGTCTAATCTACAAGAGTCACTTCGTTGTTGTTTTGGAAAAGTTCTTTTTCACCCTTGTCGGCGACATCGGCTCCGTGATTGGTGTGTTCAGCGGCACTGTGGGTATGGCTTACGCCGTCTCTTCCTTTACGGTGGGCTCACTCTCGGACCTCGGCGTAGCGGTCTCGGAGACGGTTGTGTTCAAGATGGTGGACTACTGCTGGGACTGTGTCGTGGAGGAATGCGGCATGCCGAAGCCGAAAAAAAACGGCGACAGTGTCAGCAGTGCCCACGGTGGCAATGACGGCGGTGGCGGCACGCCCTTCCCCCACAAAAAGCATATCGACCCCGCCGGCTTCGTCTATGAGGCGGTGGCGTCCAACCGCCTCGAGGGCGTGACGGTCACGGCGTACTATCAGGATACCGGCGGCAATCCCGCGCTCTGGGATGCGGCGGAATACGAGCAGGTCAACCCGCTTGTCACGGGTGCCGACGGCGCCTACGAATGGTACACGCCGAGCGGCAACTGGCTGGTCATGGCGGAAAAACCGGGCTACCACAGCGCCTCAAGCGCGGGCGACCCCGAGGCCGTGGACGGCTGGCTGCCCGTCCCGCCGCCGCAGATGAACGTGAACATCGGCATG
>JAILRK010000031.1 GCA_024698225.1 Oscillospiraceae bacterium
GCGGCGTTCATCCGCGCGTTCCGCGCATTCGCAAGCGTCATACACAGCTACGCCCCCTCCGCCGCCGTGGTCTGGGCGCCGAACTCCTTCCCCGGCTACAACATCCCCGACTACTACCCCGGAGACGAATACGTGGACATCGTCGGCATCTCGCTCTACATGTCCTATCGCCCGGAGCTCAACCCGCTGGGCAACGGCGTGGAAAATCGCCGCTGGATTGACGAGATAGACACGATTTACGCCCTGTACGGCGCGCGCAAGCCCATCATGGTCACGGAGGGTGCGGTCAGCTTAGCCACCGCGGGCGGGCTCGACCTCAGCAGCTTTGCCGCCGCGCAGCTGCAGGACTTCTTCCTCTACCTCCCCATCCGTTATCCGAACGTCAAGTTCATGGTCTGGTTTGACGCGGCGGACACCGTCGGCAACGACGTGTACCGCTGCCTGACCTCAAACGCAACGGTGCTGCGCGCCTACCGCGCGGCGCTGACCGGAAACAAGAGCGTGCTCTCCTCCGTCAAGGCGGCTGCCGCGCCGGTGTACTACGGCCGTCTGCTCACCGGCTCCGGGGTCGCAGACGGACCCGTGACGCTGTGCACTTACGTCAAGGGCGTCACGCCGATTGCCCGCGTCTCCTATGCCGTCAACGGCGTGGCGTTGGGCACCTGCACCACCGCGCCCTACGAAATCACCGCGGACTTCTCCGCCTATCGCGGCACGCGGGTGCGCGTCACCGTCAGCTCCTACTACGCAGACGGCACGCAGGCGGGCGAGGACGGCTTCACCCTCTGCGTCGAAGGGATGGCGCCCTCCGGCACCGCCTATGCACGGGAACAGACGGTCATCCTCGACGGCAAGCCCGTCACGCTGTCCGCCTACGCCGTCAAGAACGCCAAGGGCTACGAGACGAATTACGTCAGCGTGCGCGAGCTTGCAACAACGCTGCGCGGCACGCCGGGGCAGTACGACGTGGTCTGGAACAAAGCCGCCAAGGTCATCAGCATTACGACCGGACGCACCTACTCCGCAGCCGACGAGACGCCCCTCACCGGCGACCGCACCTACTGCGTCAATCCCGCGCAGACGCTGATCAACGGCACGGTGGAGAACCTGTCGAGCATCGTCATCAAAGACTGGCAGGGCGGCGGACACTGCTATTACAAGCTCCGCGACCTCGGCGAGGCGCTCGGCATCGAGGTCGTCTGGTCCCACGGCATCTACATCAACACCGCAGCGCAGTGAGCGCGGCACAGGAAGCACATACGCCACCAAAAAAGCGACGGCTCATGCCGCCGCTTTTTTGGTGCGGGTTTATCATTGGGGACGGTTCTGTTTGACAGAAGTTTATCGTACAGAGCAGTCCCTGACGCACCCTATTGAAGAAAACCGGCATTTGTGGCAAAAATCTTCCATCATGCCGTCGCTTTTTTGCTGCTGCGGAAGGACAGGAGCAGCCGCCAGAGCGGGAGCAGGTAGAGATAGACCGAGAACAGAATCGCGCTTGTCGGCGCGCCGACGGCGGAGAGCGGGACGGCGCCCGCGATGGACCAGGGAATCAGCGGCGCGACGATGATGGCGGTGTCCTCCAGGTCGATGGCGTAAGCGTGGTCGTCCTGCTTGAGGCCGAGGCAGAGCTGATAGGTGAGAATCGTGTCAAGGCTCTGGTTGCACGAGAGCATGCCGCCGAGAATCGACGTGCAGAGCATGGCGGCATAGGGCGTGCTGCGCGCGGCAAGCGCCTCGATGGCGCGCTTTGCGCCGTCCAGCAGCCCCGTCTTCCGGAAGATGTCCGAGTAGGACGCCGAGAGGCAGACGATGCCGCCCACGCGCAGCATGGACGTGATGCCGCCGCCGTTGAGCATGGCGCCCAGCTCCGCGTCCGCGGCGCGGTAGCCCGTCAGCGCGATGCGCAGCATGTCCAAAGGCGCGACGCGCTGCATCACAAGGCACAGCGGAACCGCCGTGACGATGCTGGAGAGCATGGCAAGCTTGACGTTGACGCGCAGCGCCGAGAGCAGCAGAATGACGACCGCGGGCAGCAGCGCCGCCCAGTGGAGCACGAAGCCCCGGGCAAACACCGCGCGCAGGTCCGGCACGCTGCCGCCGTGCGCGCCCATGGCGCCCAGCACGCCAAAGACCGCGCAGGAGACGAGAAACGGCACCAGCGCGGTGCGCACCATGCCGCGCAGATTGTCAAAGATGCTGGTGTGCGTCAGCTCCGCCACCAGCAGCGCGCTGGTGGACACCGGCGAGCAGCGGTCGCCAAAGTAGACGCCGGAGAGCACCGCGCCGCCGATGAGCCGCAGGTCAAAGCCCATCGCCACGCCCATCGTCGCGCAGATGACGCCCATCGTCGCCCCCGTGCCAAAGGACGTGCCGGTGAGCACCGACACCCCGCAGTTGAGCAGGAAGGTCATGAGCAGATAGACCGAGGGGCGGATGAGCGCCGTGGCATAGCAGACGATGACGGGAATGGTGCCCGCCGCGCGCCACAGCGCCGTCAGCACGCCGATGAGCACGAAGGTCAGCAGGATGTTCTTGACGGTCAGCGCGCCGTCAAGCGTCATCTTCGCCAGCTCCCGCCACGAGAAGCCGCGCCTGCGCCCGTAGAGCAGGAACAGCGCCAACCCGAAGGCAAGCGCATAGAGAATCGGCGCGTCCAGCAGCAGGCAGAGCAGCAGCCCCGCGCAGAACGCCCCCAGTGTCAGCCATGCCATCATTTCACAGTCCCCTTTTCGTGTGCTTCCGTTCGTGCCGAACCCCCGTCCGAAGGCGCGCGGACCCCGCGCGCCCGGCAGACGGGTTTTGCAAACAAACGCGGAAACAGTTTATCCCATCGGCGCGCATTGCGCAAGGAGGAAAATGCGGCGTGGCATGCATACGATTCAGAAAAAAAGTTTTGCATTCTGAAAATAATTCTGAAATCTCTCTTGTGTTTTCCCGGCGCTTGTTTTATACTGGGCTTAATCCCACTGTGATAGAATAAGGAGGGTGTACCATGAAATACGACAGAGTTTATAATTT
>JAILRK010000068.1 GCA_024698225.1 Oscillospiraceae bacterium
CTGATCAAAATGCTTGAAAAGCATTTTGATAGCGCCGCAGGCGCGTAGGTATCGCATGAGACGACATGACGCGCTCTGCGCGGCATGAGCGTGCGAAGCACGCGCGATTTCAAATCAATCTTTTTGATTTGAAATCAGTATTAGCGCTTGATGTTGAAGGCGTTCTTGCCGGCGTAAACGGCGGCGTCGCCCAGCTCCTCTTCGATGCGGAGGAGGCGGTTGTACTTCGCCACGCGCTCGCTGCGGCTGGGGGCACCGGTCTTAATCTGGCCGGCGTTCAGCGCGACGGCGAGGTCGGCAATGGTGGTGTCCTCGGTCTCGCCGGAGCGGTGGGAGACGATGGCGGTGTAGTGCGCCTTGTGCGCCATCTTGATGGCGTCGAGCGTCTCGGAGACGGAGCCAATCTGGTTGAGCTTGATGAGGATGGAGTTGGCGGAGCCGTTGTCGATGCCCTTCTTCAGGCGCTTGACGTTGGTGACGAACAGGTCGTCGCCGACGAGCTGGCACTTGCTGCCGAGCTTCGCGGTCATGCGCTTCCAGCCTTCCCAGTCCTCTTCATCCAGGCCGTCCTCGATGGACCAGATGGGATACTTGTCAATCAGGCTCTCCCAGTGGGCAATCAGCTCGTCGCTGGTGAAGTCCTTGCCGCTCTTGGGCTGATGATAGAAGCCCTTGCCCTTCTCGCTCTTCCACTCGGAGGAGGCGGCGTCCATGGCGAGCACGAAGTCCTCATAGGGCTTGTAGCCGGCCTTCTCAATCGCCTTGAGAATGAGCTCGATGGCGTCCTCATCGCCGCCGAGGCTGTTGGGGGCGAAGCCGCCCTCGTCGCCGACTGCGGTGACGTCCTTCATCTCCTTGATGAGGCCCTTGAGCGTCTGGAAGACCTCTGCGCACCAACGCAGACCTTCCTTGAAGGAGGGCGCGCCGACGGGCATAATCATGAACTCCTGCGTGTCAACGGAGCTGTCCGCATGGGCGCCGCCGTTGAGGATGTTCATCATCGGGACGGGGAGGGTGTTGGCGTTCTGACCGCCAAGGTAACGGTAGAGAGGGATATCCAGGTCGTTCGCCGCGGCGCGCGCGCAGGCGATGGAGGTGGCGAGGATGGCGTTGGCGCCGAGCTTGGACTTGTCGTCCGTGCCGTCGGCTTCGAGCATCGCCTTGTCGACTGCGTAGATGTTGTAGGCGTCCACGCCCTCGAGCACCTCGTTGAGGGTCTCGTTGACGTTCGCGACCGCCTTGGTCACGCCCTTGCCGCCAAAGCGCTTCTTGTCGCCGTCGCGCAGCTCAAGTGCCTCGAACTCGCCGGTGGAAGCGCCGCTGGGCGCTGCGCCGGTGCCGATGACGCCGCTGTCGAGCAGGACGTCCGCCTCAACGGTGGGGTTGCCACGGGAGTCGATGATTTCGCGGCCGATGACTTTCTCGATGGTGGAACTGTACATGGGTATCGTCTCCTTTACAGATAGGTTTTGATATAGCCGGATAGACTGACATAAAGAGTATCACAGATTGCGGCATATTGCAAGCCGCAGCGAAAAAAATTGCAAATCAGAGGAAGGCGTTCAGAATCGCCGGGGTAATGAACGCCTCGATGAACGCCGAGACCAGCAGCAGCGGCACGATGAAGCGCGCGTAGAGCAGCATGCAGTCGCCCATCGCACGCCCGACCGCGCCCGGCTCGCCGCGCTGGAGCAGCGCGTCGTTGACCGTGCGGCACAGGTGCAGTCCCCCGGCGCAGGCGAGCACCAGCGCGCTCAGCTCGGTGACGCCGTGGGGCAGCGTGCCGGCGAGAAAGGCGAGCAGCGACAGCCCGCCGCGCTGATACATCGCCGCCATCGCGCCGAGCAGCAGGGCGTTGAGCCCCAGCTCCATCGCCGGAAGCCGGAGGAAGGGCACGAGACCGAGCAGCATGGCAATGAACAGCGCGGAGAGATTGTTGCTCAGAATGCCGCCCATCAGCTCCGCGCCGCTCGCCTCGGCCAGACCCCGCTCCTCCACGGTGACGGCAAAGGTGTCCAGCAGGGGCTTAAACAGCTCCGGCTGGACGAGCCCTGCCACGAAGCCGATGAGCGTCAGCACGACGAACGCGCCTGCCGTGACGGGAATCGGCTCGCGCAGCCGCTCGGGTACGGTGAAAAACGACCTGAGACTCATGAGAGCTTTGCAATGCCCGCCTTCACGCGGCGCAGCGTCTCGTCCCGGCCAAGGATGCGGCAGATTTCCACCGCGCCGCCGGGCGTGACCAGCTTGCCCGCCGCCGCGATGCGCAGCGGCCACATCAGCGTCGCGTTCTTGACGCCCAGCTCCGCGGCAAAGGCGACCAGCGCACCGTGGATGCCCTCTGTCGTCCATTCGGGCAGCGCCTCCAGCACGGGCAGCACGCGGGTCAGCATATCCAGCGAAATCTCGGCGTTCGTCTTGGACTTCTTGTTGGTGAAAAACGCGACGTCGTAGTCCGGCAGCGCGTCGAAGAAGTCCACCTTCTCGGGGATGTCGGTCAGCTTCTCGCAGCGCGCCTGCAGCAGCGCGGCAATCTCGGCGGCGTCATACGCCTCGTTCTTCACCGCCTGGCGGATATACGGCTCCGCGACGCGCGCGAAGTCCTCCGCGCTCAGGGAGCGGATGTAGTTGGCGTTGAAGTAGGTCAGCTTTTCGATGTCAAAAATGGCGGGGGACTTGGAGATGCCCGCAAGGTCAAAGCACTCCGTCAGCTCCGGCAGGGTGAAGAACTCCTGCTCCGCGCGCTCGCCGCGCGGGGACCAGCCCAGCAGCGCCACGTAGTTGAGGATGGCGGGCGTCAGGAAGCCCTGCGCCTTGAGGTCCTCATAGCTCGGGTCGCCGTTGCGCTTGGACATCTTGTGCTGGGCGTCGCGCATGACGGGCGAGCAGTGAACGTAGGTCGGCACCGCCCAGCCGAAGGCCTCGTAGAGCAGGTTGTACTTCGGCGCGGAGGACAGGTACTCGCTGCCGCGCACGACGTGGGTGATGCCCATGAGGTGGTCGTCGATGACGTTGGCGAAGTTGTAGGTGGGCATGCCGTCGCGCTTGAGCAGCACCTGGTCGTCCAGCGTCTTGTTTTCCACGGTCACATCGCCGAAGCTGGCGTCGTGGAAGGTGGTCGTGCCCTCGTGGGGGATGCGCTGGCGCACGACGTGGGGCGCGCCCGCGGCGATGCGCGCCTTCGCCTCTTCAAGCGTCAGGCTGCGGCAGGGGTCGTCCGCGCGGTCAAACTCGCCGGCGTCCTCGGCGGACTCCGTCTTCTCGCAGAAGCAGTAGTAGGCGTGTCCGCGCTCGCACAGCAGCTCGGCATATCTGCCGTAGGTGTCGCGGCGCTCGGACTGGACGTAGGGCGCCACGGGGCCGCCGATGTCGGGGCCCTCGTCGTGCTCAAGCCCGCACTCCTTCATCGTGCGGTAAATCACGTCGGTCGCGCCCTCGACCAGGCGGCCCTGGTCCGTGTCCTCAATGCGCAGAAGGAAGGTGCCGTGGTCGTGGCGGGCGATGAGGTAGGTGTAGAGCGCGGTGCGCAGGTTGCCGACGTGCATATAGCCGGTGGGGGAGGGCGCGAAGCGCGTGCGGGTCTTGCCGTGCGGAATCTTGCTCTCCATGCTGTCAAAGTAGGTCATATCCAGAGCCATAGGAATACCTCCCGTAAAATGTCCCAAACATTTTATACAGGCGGCATCGAAAAGTCAACCGCAAACCGCGCTCACAATGCCCAAAGCACGGCGCAGGGACTTGTGCTTTTGTGAAAAGTGTGCTATGCTCAACAATGGTTTATTACGTCTGAAGAAAGGATAACCAATATGGAAGCCAACACTGTGAAAAAGACCATGCTCTCCGGCATCCAGCCCAGCGGCGACCTGCACCTTGGCAACTACCTCGGCGCCATCAAGAACTGGGTCGGACGCACGGAGGCGTTTGACTGTTTTTATTTCATGGCGGACCTGCACGCGATTACCGTGCGTCAGAACCCCGCCGACCTGCGCCGCCGCACGCTGACGCAGCTGGCGCAGTACGTCGCCTGCGGGCTTGACCCCGAGAAGAACACGCTGTTCATCCAGTCCCACGTGCGCCAGCACGCGGAGCTCGGCTGGGTGCTCAACTGCTACACCATGTTCGGCGAGCTCAGCCGCATGACGCAGTTCAAGGACAAGAGCGCCAAGCACGCCGACAACATCAACGGGGGCCTGTTCACCTACCCCAGCCTCATGGCGGCGGACATCCTGCTCTATCAGCCGGACTTTGTACCCGTCGGCGCGGACCAGAAGCAGCACGTCGAGCTCACGCGCAACATCGTCCAGCGCTTCAACGGCGTCTACGGCGAGGTGTTCAAGATGCCCGAGTTCTACTCCACCAAGGAGGGTGCGCGCGTCATGTGTCTGACCACGCCGGAGAACAAGATGAGCAAGTCCGCGCCCGAGGGCTGCGTCTTCCTGATGGAGAAGCCGGAGGACATCGCCCGCAAGTTCAAGCGCGCCGTCACCGACAGCGACACCGAGCGCTGCGTGCGCTACGACCCGGAGAACAAGCCGGGCGTCTCCAACCTGATGAACATCTACGCCGCCGTCACGGGCATGAGCCTGGACGAGATTGAACGCGCCTTCGAGGGGCAGGGCTACGGACGCTTCAAGCCCGCCGTCGGCGAGGCGGTGATTGAGCTGCTGCGCCCCATCCGCGAGGAGACGGAGCGCATCCTCAAGGACAAGGCGTATCTGGAGAGCGTCTACAAAAACGGCGCGGAGCGCGCCGCCTACGTCGCGGAAAAGACCTTGCGCAAGGTCTATAAGAAAATTGGCTTTGTTCCGCGTGGATGAGAGGTGGGAACGCTATGACCGCATCCATTCCCGGCGAGCTGCTCCTCCGCGTCATGGAGGCGCTGCTGTGCGCCATGCTCGTGAGCTTCATTCTCTCGCCGCTGGTGAAGTCCTTTGCCTATAAAATCGGCGCCATCGACGTGCCGAAGGACAAGCGCCGCATGCACAAAAAACCCACGCCGCGGCTGGGCGGACTTGCCATCTTCCTCGGCTTTCTGTTCAGCATCCTGATTTTTGCCCGTCCCTTCAACATGCAGCTGCGCGGCATTCTGCTCGGCTCGGTGATGATTGTCGTGCTGGGCGTGGTGGACGACAGCACGCCGCTGCGCGCGGGCTTCAAGTTCCTCGTGCAGATTGCGGCGGCGCTGGTCGCCGTGTACCACGGGGTCGTGGTGCAGATTCTCTCCAACCCCAACGTCCTCAGCGACGAGCCGTACTGGTTCCTCGGCTGGGCGTCCGTGCCCATCACGGTGCTGTGGATTGTGGGCATCACCAACTCGGTGAACCTGATTGACGGGCTGGACGGGCTTGCCAACGGCGTGTCCACCATCAGCGCGCTGTCCACGCTGGTCATCGCGCTGCTGGTCTCCGAGGCGCAGACGGCCATCGTCATGGCGGCGCTGGTGGGCGCCTGCGTGGGCTTCATGCCCTACAACAAAAACCCCGCGCAGATGTTCATGGGCGACACCGGCTCGACCTTCCTCGGCTTCATCCTCGCCACCATGTCCATTCAGGGCCTGTTCAAGTACTATGCCATCATCTCGTTTGCGGTGCCGTTCCTCATTCTGGGTCTGCCGATGTTCGACACCCTCTTTGCCATCGTGCGCCGCCTTGCCCACGGGCAGAACCCGATGTCGCCCGACCGCGGGCACATCCACCACCGCCTCATCGACATGGGGCTGAGCCAGAAGCAGGCCGTCGCGGCGCTCTATGTCGTCAGCAGCATCCTCGGCCTTTCCGCCGTGGTGCTGACCACCGGCGGCGCGATGCGTGCAATGGTGTTCCTCTTTGCGGTGGCGGTGGTCGCCTTCTTCGCCGCGCGCATCGTCTTCCCGCGTGAAATCGCAGAGACCAGACATGAAAAAGAGGCCGCTGAGCAGACGCAGCGGCAGGAAATCGAACTCCACCCCGCGGTGGATGCAGACGCTCAGGAGGAAACCCATGGATAAACTGCGTATTATGAGCGTGTTCGGCACGCGACCCGAGGCAATCAAAATGGCGCCGCTGGTGAAGGAGCTGGCGGGCCGGGCGGACATCGAGAGCCTCTGCTGCGTCACGGCGCAGCACCGCGAGATGCTCGACAGCGTGATGGACGTCTTCGGCCTGCGCGCCGACGCGGACCTGAACATCATGACCCCGCGCCAGACGCTCTCCGGCATCACCAGCAAGTGCCTCACCGGCATGGACGAGGTCATCGAGCGCCTGAAGCCCGACATGATTCTGGTCCACGGCGACACGTCCACCACCTTTGCCGGCGCGCTGTCCGCGTTTTACCACCAGGTCAGCGTGGGCCACGTCGAGGCGGGGCTGCGCACCTATGACAAATACTCCCCCTTCCCGGAGGAAATGAACCGCAAGCTGGTCACGCAGATTGCGGACCTCTATTTCTGCCCCACGGGCAACAACCGCGACAATCTGCGGCGCGAGGGCGTGACGAACGGCGTGTTCATCACCGGTAACACGGTCATCGACGCCCTGAAGACAACCGTTCGCAAGGACTATGTTTTTACGACGGAGGCGCTCAACCGGCTGGACTACTCCCGCAAGGTCGTGCTCGTCACCTGCCACCGCCGCGAGAACTACGGCGAGCCGATGAAGAACATCTTCACCGCGCTGCGCGACCTCGCACTGCAAAACGAGGACGTGGAGCTGGTGTACCCCGTGCACCTGAGCCCCGTCGTGCGTGAGGCGGCGGCGCAGTATCTCGCGGGTACGCCGCGCGTGCATCTCATCGACCCGCTGCCCGCGGACGAGATGCACAACCTCATGGCGCGCGCCTATCTGGTGATGACGGACTCCGGCGGGCTGCAGGAGGAGGCACCCGCGCTGGGCAAGCCCGTGCTGGTGCTGCGCCGCGAGACCGAGCGCCCCGAGGCGGTCGCCGCGGGCACGGTCGCCATGGCGGGCGTGCGCTATGACGACATCCTGCGCATGGGCAACGAGCTGCTGCGCGACGAGGCGGCGTACGCCGCCATGGCGCACGCAGTCAACCCCTATGGCGACGGCAACGCCTGCGCGCGCATTGCCGACGCCATCGAGTGGTGGTTCCACCGCCGCGCGGAGCGCCCGGCGGATTACAGGCCGTGAAGCGGAAGCGGCGCATGCCCCTGATGGGCGCTGCGTTTGCGCTGCTGCTGGCGCTGGCGGCGTTCTTCTTCCTGCGCCTGAGCGGGCACCGCCCGCCCGCGGTTACGCTGCCCGCGCCGGAGCAGGAGGCGCACGGCGGCGAGGTCGTCACCGGGGCGGAGCAGGAGGCGCTGCGCCGCGTGGAGGTCACGCCGGAGACCGTCCGCCTCGTGATTGAGCGGCTTGCGCGCCCGGAGAACTACCGGCGCGTCGTCTCCATCGAGCGCTTCTGGAGCGGCGCGAGCGGCGTGACCACGGCGGAGGTTGCCGTGGCAGGGGGCTGGACGCGCGTGGACCGGACGGACATGAACGGCGACACACGCCACAGCATCACCTCCCCGACGGAGAGCTGGGTCTGGTACGGGGACGGAGCCGACGTCTATCACGGCGCGGCGGCGCTTACCGCGGACGAGGAGCAGAGCATCCCCACGTATGAGACCATCCTCCGGCTGGACCCGGCGGACATCGCCGTGGCGGACTACCGCAGCTATGAGGGCCTGAACTGCATCTACGTCGAGACCGCGACCGACGCCGCGGGCTATGTGGACTGCTTTTTCATCGGCGTGGACAGCGGACTGCTGGTGTCGATGGAGCGCACGCGCAACGGCGAGAGGGTGTACCTCATGGCCGCGCTCACGGTCGAGCGCGACTGCGTGGGGGCGGAGGCGTTCACCCTGCCGGACGAAACGCCGCTCTTTGACCCGCAGCCGGGCGGGGAGCGCGGCGAAGAGAACAATGAGGAAAGCGAGGGCCTTTGACCCTCGCTTTTTCGTCTTCTCAGGGCTGCGCCTTGCCGTAATCGCAGTCGCCGCGCAGCGGACACGCCGCGCAGTTCGGCTTGCGCGCCATGCACAGCGCGCGCCCGTGGAGCACCATGCGGTGGCAGAAGTTGCTGCTCTCCTTGCCGGGGATGCGCTCGCGCAGTTGTCGCTCCACGCGCAGCGGGTCGGTGCTGCCGTCGGTGATGCCGAGGCGGCCCGTGATGCGGATGCAGTGCGTGTCGCAGACGTAGGCGCTCTGTCCGTACACGTCGCCGAGAATCAGGTTTGCCGTCTTGCGCCCGACGCCGGGCAGCGCCGTCAGCGCCTCCATCGTGTCCGGCACCCTGCCGCCGTACTGCGAGACGAGGATTTTTGCGCACTCCACAAGGTCGCGCGCCTTGGTGTTGTAAAAGCCGCAGGAGCGGATGACCTCGCCCACGTCCTCATAGCTGGCGGCGGCGAAGGCCTCCAGCGTCGGGAAGCGCGCAAACAGTTCCGGCGTCACGAGGTTGACGCGCGCGTCGGTGCACTGCGCGCTGAGCCGCACGGCGAAGAGCAGCTCGTAGTCCTTCCTGTAGTTGAGCGAGCACAGCGCGTCGGGGTAGAGCAGCTTGAGCCCCTCAATGATGCGCCGGACGGCGGCTTTGGATTTCATGGCGATCTCCTCCGAAACACGGTTTTTTCTTAGCATAGCACAGTTTTTCCCCCGCGTAAAGCGGCGCGCTCGCAGTTTCCACCAAAAAAGGAGCGGGCGGAAGGACGCGGAGCAAATCCGGGCACGGGGGCAGAAATTTGCCAAAATCCATTGAAACCGGCGCGCGCTTATTGTATAGTATTGCAGAGAAGACACGAACCAAACACATGCATCCATAGGGAGGGAGACATGATGAACGAACGATTTCACAAGCTCGGCTTTTCTCCTGCCGACATCCTTCTGCCAAAGGACGCAGATATGACAAAGTGGGCGGTCGTCGCCTGTGACCAGTTCACCTCCGAGCCGGCGTACTGGGAGGGCGTGGAGCGCACCGTGGGCGATGCGCCCTCGACCCTGCGGCTGATTCTGCCGGAGGCGGAGCTCAAGGCGCCCGACGTGGAGCGGCGGATTGCCGACATCAACGCCACGATGGACGACTATCTGCGCCGCGACCTGTTCCGCACGCTCAGG
>JAILRK010000099.1 GCA_024698225.1 Oscillospiraceae bacterium
TAGGTCGCGCCGCAGCGCGAAACTCTTCCCCGGCAAAGTCTGCAAAAAAGCGAAGTCAAAAGAATCGGGGCTGCAGCAAGTATCGTTTTGCTACAGCCCCTTTTCACTGTTCAGGGACGATGCAGCCGACGCCGTCCAGAATCTCCGTGGGCTGGTAGGCAAAGGCCTTGACCGTCTCTCTGTCGGACACGCCGGAGAGGACCAGAACCGTGTCCACGCCGCTCTCCGTGCCTGCGATGATGTCCGTGTCCATCCGGTCGCCGACAATGACCGCCTCCTCCGAATGGCAGCCGAGCAACCGAAGCCCGGTCCGCATCATGAGCGGATTCGGCTTGCCGCAGAAATACGCCTGCTTTCCGGTCGCCATCTCCACGGGCGCAATGAGCGCGCGGCAGGCAGGGGCAATTCCGTTTTCAATGTTGCCCGACACGTCCGAGTTTGCGCCGATGAGCCGTGCGCCGGCGAGCACCAGATTGACCGCCTTTGTCAGGGACTCCAGCGAGTAGTTTCTCCCCTCCCCGACCACAACGTAGTCGGGATTGACGTCGTTCATGGTGATGCCCGCGTCATACAGGGCGTTCAGAAGCCCCGCCTCACCGATGACGAAGGCAGAGCAGCCCGGCGCCTGCATTCGCAGGAACTCCGCCGTTGCCAGCGCGCTGGTGTAAAAGCGGTCCTCCGGCACGTCCACGCCCAGCCGCTCCATTTTCTGGTGCAGTTCTCTGGGGGTCATGCCGCTGTTATTGGTCAGGAAGAGATACTCTTTCCCGCTCCGCTGGAGCCAGTGGATGAACTCAACAGCGCCGTCCAGCAGGCGGTTGCCGTGATACAGCACGCCGTCCATGTCACAGATGAAGCCGCGCTTCTTTTCAAAATCAATGCCCATTGTGCACGCCTTCCCCGCCCGTGCGGTCGTCCAGCGAGAAAATCACCCATTCGGCGATGTTCGTCGCATGATCTCCGATGCGTTCCAGATACTTGCTGACCATCAGCAGGTCCGCGGCATACTCCGCATACGCGGCGTCGCAGCGCATCATCTCAATCAGCTCCGCCTTGACCGTGACGAACAGCGCGTCCACCACGTCATCGTGCGCAATCACGGCGCGCGCCTTGTCCATGTCGCGCTCGACGTAGGCCTCGACCGCCTGCAGCAGCATGACGACCGCCTCCGCCGCCATTTTCCTGATGTGCTCCGCCTCGCGCAGCTTCGGGCTGTCCGCCAGCATGACGGTCAGCTCGGCGATGTCCGCCGCGTGGTCCCCGATGCGCTCCATATCCGTCACCATTTTCATTGCCGCCGTGATGGTGCGCAGGTCCCGCGCCACGGGCTGCTGGCGAATCAGCAGCTGAAAGCAGATTGTCTCAATCTCCTTTTGCTCGCGGTCCACCAGCTCGTCATCCGCCATAATCTGCCTTGCCTTTTCCACGTTGCGGCTGAAAAAGGCGTCGATGGTGTCCTGAATTGCCGTTTCAATCATCGTGCCCATCCGCGTCATCTCGCCGTTGAGCTGGCGCAGCTGCTCGTCAAATTTTGACCTCATGGTCTGCCCTCCTCCTTCTTAGCCGAAGCGGCCCGTAATGTAATCCTCCGTGCGCTTGTCCTGCGGATAGGAGAAAATCTGCTTCGTCTGTCCGAATTCAATCAGTTCGCCCAGCAGGAAAAACGCGGTATCATCGGCGACGCGCGCCGCCTGCTGCATGTTGTGCGTCACCGTGATGACTGTGTAGCGCTTCTTCAGCTCCTCCATCAGCTCCTCAATGCGGGAGGTGGAAATCGGGTCCAGCGCGGAGGTCGGCTCATCCATCAGGAGCACCTCCGGCTCTACAGCCAGTGCCCGCGCGATGCACAGCCGCTGCTGCTGCCCGCCCGAGAGCCCGAGTGCCGAGCGTCGCAGCCGGTCCTTGACCTCGTCGAAGATCGCCGCGCCGCGCAGGCTCTCCTCCACGATGCGGTCCAGCGTTCTTCTGTCCCGTATCCCGTGCACCCGCGGACCGTAGGCGACGTTGTCATAAATGCTCATCGGAAAGGGGTTCGGCTGCTGAAAGACCATGCCCACCCGCTTGCGCAGGAGCGTGGTGTCCACCGCCGGGGCGTAAACGTCCTCCCCGTCGAGCAGCACCTGCCCCTCGATTCTCACGCCGTCCACCAGGTCGTTCATGCGGTTCAGGGTCTTCAGAAAGGTCGATTTCCCGCAGCCGGAGGGCCCGATGAAGGCGGTGACGGCATTGGGCCGAACGTCCATGCAGATGCCCTTGAGGGCGTGGTTGTCGCCGTAGAACAGGTGCAGGTCCCGCACGCTGATTTTTGCAGTTTGTTCCATTATCGTTTCCTCGTCACGTCAAATCTTGCCGCCAGACGCTTGGTGCCCAGGTTGATGAGAAGCACCAGCGCCAGAAGCACAACCGCGATGCCGAAGGCGGTGTCAAAGTCGCCCTCGCTGGTCGCGGAGAGATAAAGCTGCACGGTCATGGTCCCGCCGGACTGCAGCGCCTTGGGCAGCAGTCCGGCAAGGCTCTTCGGCAGAGCCTTTGCGCTGCCCGCGGTGAACAGCAGCGCCGCGGACTCGCCCACGATTCTGCCGATTGCCAGGATGACCCCGGTGATGATGCCGGGCATGGCGGAGGGCAGCAGTATGGTGCGGATGGTGTGCCATTTTCCCGCGCCGAGCCCGACGGCACCCTGACGGTAGCTGCTCGGCACGGTCTTGAGCGCCTCCTGCGTGTTTCGGGTAATCAGAGGCAGGACCATCAGAACCAGGGTCAGCGAGCCGGTCAGCAGAGAATAGCCCAGGTGCAGCGTCTGCCCGAAAAACATCATACCGAACAGGCCGAACAGAATCGACGGAATGCCGGAGAGGGTCTCCGTCGCAAACTCAATCAGGCGCACAAGCCTGCCGGGTTTGGCGTATTCGTTCAGATAGATGGCGGCGCCGACGCCGACAGGCGTTGCCAGGAGCATCGTCATCAGGACAATCATCACCGTGTTGACGACGTTGCCCGCGATGCCGACGGTGCCCCGGAGCACCGAGGTCACTGAGGTGAGAAAGCGCAGGCTCACACTGCCCCATCCCCGCAGCAGCACGTAGAGAAGGATGCCCGAGAGCAACAGCACCGAGAATGCGGCGCAAAGGTCAATCAGAATGAGAAGCACGCGGTCGGCGGGGCGTCTGCGCCGCGCGCACAGCGACGATGCGTTTTGCTCAGGCATGGCGCTCCGCCTCCTTTCTCAGCTTCTGCAGCACAAGATTGACGAGCATGATGAACAGATACAGCACCAGCCCGACCGAAAAGAGCACCTGCCGGTGCATGCCCTCGGCATAGCCCATCTCGCTGACCAGCTGCGTTGTAAGAAAGCGAACCGAATGAAAGGGCAGCGGAAGGTTCACGGAGCCGCCGGCCACCATGTTGATTGCCATGGCCTCGCCCAGCGCCCTGCCGATGCCGAGCACCACGCCCGTCAGAATGCCGGAGCGCGCGGCGGGGATGGTCACCTTGAAGATGGTCTGCACCTTGCTTGCGCCGAGTGCCAGCGACGCCGCGCGCAGCTCGTTCGGAACCGCGCGGAGGGAGGCGGCGCTGACGTTCACCACCGTGGGCAGAATCATAATCGCAAGCACGAGGACTGCCGAGAGCATGTTTGCGCCGCCGGTAAACTGGTGCGTCTCCGAGCCGGCGAAAAGCGCCTTTTCCAGCCGATACATCAGCGGGTTGAGGAGCATCAGCCCCAGAAGCCCGTAGATGACGGAGGGAATCGCGGCGAGCAGTTCAACCGCAGGCTGCACGACCGCTGCCAGCGTCTTCCCGGAGACCTCCGTCAGAAATACGGCGGTCAGCAGCGCCACGGGCACGCCGAGCAGCACGCTGGCGGCGGTGCCCACGACAGAGGAGAGGATGATGTAGAAAATGCCGTAGGACGGCTCCTGGGCGGTCGGTCTCCAGCGCGTGCCAAACAGCAGTTCTGACACGCCGACACCGGCAAAGGCAGGCATACCCTTGGCAAGCATGTAGACCGTGATGGAGCAGACCGCAAGCACGGCGACCACGCCGCAGAAAGCAAACACGCGCTTTGCCGCCGCCTCCGCCGCGTTTTTTCTTGCTCTGTGCTTCATGCGTCAGCCCGCCGTGCGGGGAAGAATCAGCCCGACGCCCTGGATGATCTGCTGCCCCTCTTCGGACGCAAGATACGCGAACCACGCCTGCACCAGCTCGTTCTGCGCGGAAACCTCACCGGCGGTTGCCATCACGAAGGGGCGGGACAGGGGGTACTCGCCCGCCGCGATTGTCTCCTCCGCCGCCGCCACGCCGTTGAGGGAGAGGCACTGAACGGACGCGTCCACCGCGTCAAGCGAGATGTAGCCGATGGCGCCGGGCGTAGCGGCGGTCTTTGCCAGCACCGCGCCGGTGGAGTCCAGCTCCTGCGCGTAGCGGCAGGCGTCCTCGACCTTCAGCAGTTCCTCAAAGGCGCCTCTGGTGCCGGAGCCCGCCTCACGCCCGATGACAACGATGGCCTCGTCCGCCCCGCCGAGCTCGCTCCAGTTTCTCACCGCGCCCGTATAGATGTCGGCAAGCTGCTCGGTCGTCAGGTTGGAGACCGTGTTTGCCTTGTCGGTGATGACGGCAATGCCGTCGATTGCCACGACGTTTTCCACGGCGCCCTTCTCCGTCTCGCCGTCCTTCAGCTTCCGGGAGGCGTTGCCGACGTCCACACTGCCCTGCAGCAGCGACTCCACACCCGCGCTGGAACCGGTGTATTCCACCGTGACCGTCACGTCCGGGTTCGCGTTCATAAAGCTTTCGCTCATTGCCTCGCAGAGCTTCTCCATAGAGGTGCTGCCCGCCAGCGAGAGCTTTCCGGAGAGCGTGGACGACGCCTTCGCGCCCTCTTTGGATGCGCCGCCGCAGGCGCTCAGGCTGCACGCCAGCATCAGAAGCGCCGTGCAGACGGCAAGCGCCTTTTTCATTTTGTTTCTCTGTTTCATGGTGAAACCTCCTGTGTTTCGTTTTTTCTTTCCTTGCGATGCCGCTGTGCATTGTAGGCATTCGCTGTAAAGGTCAAAACCAGAGAATTGTAAATGTCCTGTATAGATTTGACTGCCCGCCGCCCCGCGCAGCCCAAGCGCGCAAAAAGAGGACTGCAGCGACGTCTGTCTCGCTGCAGTCCTCCTGCGGATTCTGTTCTGTTGTTCCGTATTACTGCTCCGTCTGCTTCAGCGCGCCGAAGTACTTCTCGTGCGAGGCGCTGTACTTCTGGTTGTACTCCTCGTTGACGCCCTGGTGGAGCTGGTGGATGTACTCGTGGTGGCTGCTCATGATGCTGCTGTCCGACTGGGAGAGCGTATAGACGCCGAGGTTGGAGCACTGGTCGGAAATGCGCTCAATGTTCACAAGGATGTCAAGGTAGCTCAGACCCGCGATGGTGGTGCACTTGCCGTCGCGCACGCGGCGGATGTGGTTGGCGCGCAGCGTGGCGACGAGGTCGTCCACGACCTCCTCCACCGGCTCAATCTGGCGCGCGGCGCTCATGTCCATGGCGCTGAAGCTCCGGTAGGCATAGCCGAGGATTTCCTCAAGCGCGTCGTGCATCACGCTGAGCTCATGGCGCGCCGCGTCCGTCAGCTCGATGCCCTTCTCATGCAGCTCCTGCGCGTTCTCGGTCAGGTTGACGGCGTAGTCGCCGATGCGCTCAAACTCGGAGAAGCACTGGATGTAGTAGTTGAGCAGCTCGTTGCCGTAGCCCATCAGCGCATGCGGCGAGAGCTTGATGAGGTAGTTGTCCACACGGTCGGCCAGCAGGTCGATGCTGTCCTCGTTCTCGTTGATGACGTCAATCTTGCGCTGGTCGAAGCTCTGCAGCACGTCCATTGCGTTGAGCACGCCCTCGCTCGCAAGGCGCGCCATGGTGGAAATGGCGGACGAAGCGCCGGAGAGCGCCAGCGCGGGCGAGGAGAAGAACTTCTCGTCCAGCATCTCCAGCTCCTGCTCGACACTGGTGCCAATCTTGGCATCGTCCTTGACGATGATGCGGGAGAGCTTCTCAAACTGCGTGCACACCGGCAGCAGCACGATGGCGGAGAACAGACGGAACACCGTGTGCACGTTTGCAATCATACCGGAGGTCATCGTGCGGTCCCACAGCGCATCCAGCACGCCGGTGCTGCGCAGAATCATGATGGCAAGAATGACCAGCACGGAGCCGCAGATGTTGAAGATGATGTGGACGATGCCCGTGCGCTTGGCGTCCGCCTTGGAGCCGATGGAGCAGACAATGGCGGTGGTCACACAGTCGCCGATGTTGACGCCAATGATGATGGCGTACACCGAGCTGAAGGTCAGCGCGCCCGTTGTGGACAGCGCCTGCAGAATGCCGATGGTCGCCGATGAGCTTTGAATCAGGAAGGCAACGCCCGTACCGGTCAGGAAGCCCAGCACCGGCGTGTCGGACAGCCCGACGAACATCTGCGCAAAGGCCTCGGAGGAGGACAGAGGGCTGACGGCTGCGGTCATGTTCAGAAGACCCGTAAAGAGGATGCCGAAGCCCATGGCAATCTGACCGATAACGTTGGAGTGCCGCGTCTTGACCGCCATAATCATCAGAATGCCGATGATGGCGGCAAGCGGCGCCAGCGTGGAGGGCTTGAACAGGTCGACCCAGGAGGCACCACCGCCGCTGTTGAGGTCCAGCAGTCGGATGATCTGACCGGTGATGGTCGTGCCGACGTTCGCGCCGATGATGACGCCGAGCGACTGGTGCAGCGAGATGACGCCCGCACCCACAAGGCCGGAGGTCAGCACGATGGTCGCCGTTGAGCTCTGAATCACGGCAGTGACGACCAGACCGAGGAAGAAGCCCACAATCGGGTTGTTGGTCACCTTCTCCATCGCGGTCTTCATCGCGCCGGAGGAGCTTTCCTTCAGTCCGTTGCCCATCAGGCGCATGCCGTACAGGAACAGCGCCAGGCCGCCAAAGAGTGATATCACATTAAAAATCGTCATTTTCTCACGTCACCCTGCCCTTTCATTTTCGGTCAAAAGCCGCAACCTTCACCAAATACTATGTTAGCAGAAATGCTTCAAATTTCAAGCCCTATTTTGCAACTTGGCAAAAATGGTTCCTATCACGCAAATGCTGAAACATCTCTTGCATTCTTCGCACCACATGATACAATATGATGACAGAACCGCGAGAAGAACAGGAGGTGCCCCATGAAAGACAACATGCGTCCCATCGGTGTTCTTGACTCCGGCGTCGGCGGTCTGACCGTCGTGCGCAGGCTTCAGGCACAGCTCCCCGGCGAAGACATTCTCTACTTCGGCGACAGCGCCAACGTGCCCTACGGCAACCGGAGCGAGGACGAAATCTTTGCGCTGACCATGAAGATGATTCACTTTCTGGCGCAGCGGGACGTCAAGTGCATTGCCATTGCCTGCAACACCATCTCCACGATTGTCAAGCGCCTGCGCGCTGTGGAGCCGTGCCCCCTGCTGAGCATCGTAGAGGCCGGGGCAAGCTACGTCGTGCGCGAGAAGCTGCCGCGCGTGGGGCTGATTGCCACCGAGTTCACGGTCAGCAAGGGCGCTTACGACGCGCGGATTCACGCGCACGCGCCACGCTGCGAGGTTGTGTCCAAGGGCTCGCCCAGCCTCGCCGCCCTGATTGACGGGGGCTGCTTCGGCGGCGCCGCCGTCGAGACCGAAATCCGCACCCAGGTGGACAACATCCTCAGCCGCGCGCCGGTGGAGCATCTGCTGCTCGCCTGCACGCACTTCCCCATCGTGGAGGACAGCTTCCGCGCCTGCTATCCGCAGCTCAAGCTCATCGACCCCGCCGAGCAGCAGGCAAAGGCCGTGGATTTGCTGCTCACCGAGCGCGGCTGGCACAACGAGCAGCCGCGCGGCACGCTCTCCATCTACACCACGGGCGACCCCGCGCTGTACGCGGACGTCGCCGGGCGTCTCGGCCTCGCCGCACCGGCGGTCTGCGCCCACGAGGCGCTGGCGTGAGCACGTTTACGCCGTGAAGAAAAAACGAGGAACGGCCTTCACGGCTGCTCCTCGTTTTCTGTTTGCTCCATGGGCTGCATCGTCGCCACCAAACGGTGAATCGGCGTGCCCAGCTCGTAAAACTTCGCCTCATAGTCGGTCATGACGCCCTGCGGTCCGTCGGCGTGGAGGTCGTCCGTCACCTCGCTGAGCGCAAAGCCGAAGCAGGGAATTTCTTCGCGCGAGAAGGCGAAGAGCTTGGCGTTGTCGCTCTTGAACCAAATCTGTCCCCCCTCCGTCAGCACCTTGCGGTACAGGCGCAGAAAGTTTCCGTGCGTCAGGCGGCGCTTCGCCTGGTTGCTCTTCGGCCAAGGGTCGCAGAAGTTGATGTAGATGCGGTCCACCTCGCCGGGTGCAAAGAACTCCGGCAGCTGGTTGACGTCGGCGTCCACGAAAAAGACGTTGCGCAGCCCCTCGCGCGCCGCGCGCTCCATGGCGACCACCATCGCGTCCGGGACCTTCTCCACGGCAATGAACAGCACGTCCGGCTCCGCCTTCGCGGTTTCGACCGTGAAGCGCCCCTTGCCGCAGCCCAGCTCCACGCGCAGCGCGCGCGCACCGTCCAGCAGTGCGCGCCATTGCCCCTTGCGCTCATAGGGGTCTTTGATTTGGTACGCCTCGCAGCGTTCCATCCTCGGTATCAGGTTTTTCTTCTTACGCATTCTCATGCTTGACATTTTAGCCGAAACGCGCAGAGAACGCAAGAGGAAAATGAATGTTAAAAAAATAACAATTTATCCGCTTTCCCTCTTGCAAAACACGGCGCGCTCCTTTATAATGGGGACACCATGATTGAAGGAGGGATTCCCCATGTCTTTCGTTCAGTATGAGCCCAAGGGCGACATCGGCTATCTGGTCATCAACCGTCCCGAGGCGCTCAACGCGCTCAACGCGCAGGTGCTCTCCGAGCTGGATGCGGCGCTGGACGCGGTTGACCTTGAGCTCATCCGTTGCCTGATTGTGCGCGGCGCAGGCGAGAAGTCCTTCGTCGCCGGCGCGGACATCGCCCAGATGAAGGGGCTTGACCCCGCGCAGGGCGAGGCGTTCGGCAAGCAGGGCAACGACGTATTTCTCAAGCTGGAGCACTTCCCCATTCCCATCATCGCCGCCGTTGGCGGCTACGCGCTCGGCGGCGGCTGCGAGCTTGCCATGGCATGCGATTTCCGCATCTGCTCCGACACGGCGGTGTTCGGTCAGCCGGAGGTCGGTCTTGGCATCACCCCGGGCTTCGGCGGCACGCAGAGGCTGGCGCGCCTTGTCGGTCCCGGCATGGCGAAGCAGATGATTTACACCGCGCGCAACATCAAGGCGGACGAGGCGCTGCGCATCGGGCTGGTGAACGCGGTCTATCCCGCCGCCGAGCTTTACGCCGCAGCAGAGAAGCTCGCCGCGCAGATTGCGGCAAACGCCCCCATTGCGGTGCGCGCCTGCAAGCAGGCCATCAACGAGGGCTTTGCGCTGCCCATTGATGACGCCGTCGTGTGCGAGGAGCGCGCGTTCGGCTCCTGCTTCCAGACGGCGGACCAGCAGGAGGGCATGGGCGCTTTCCTGGAAAAGCGCAAGCATGACCCCTTCACCAACCACTGATACTGATTTCAAATCAAAAAGCAGGTATCAGTATGGGCACCACCCAGTGAGAATCCCAGAACTCTGAATACAAATTTTATATTACAGGAGGAACACAACAATGAAAGTAGCAGTTTTCGGCGCCGGCACCATGGGCAGCGGCATTGCGCAGGTCTTCGCGGCAAAGGGCCACACCGCCCTGATGTACGCCTCTTCCGTCGCTTCCGCGCAGCGTCATAAGGACAAGCTGGATGCTTCCCTGCAGAAGCGCGTGGACAAGGGCCGCATGGACCAGGCCGCCAAGGACGCCATCATGGCGAACATCCTTGTCGAGGAGAAGTCCGCGGCTGCCGACGCCGACCTCATCATCGAGTGCGTGGCGGAGAAGATGTCCGTCAAGCGCGAGCTGCTCAGCGAGCTGGACGCGATGTGCAAGGAGGGCGCCATTTTCGCCACCAACACCTCCTCTCTCTCCGTCACCGAGATGGGTCTTGGCATCAACCACCCCGTCATCGGCATGCACTTCTTCAACCCCGTGCCCAGCATGAAGCTCGTTGAGGTCATCCGCGGCGCGAACACCACGCAGGAGACCTTCGACTTCATCTACAACCTCTCCAAGGAAATCGGCAAGGACCCCGTCGAGGTCGCTGAGGCGCCCGGCTTCGTCGTCAACAAGATTCTCATCCCGATGATCAACGAGGCGATTGGTCTGGTCGAGACCGGCGTTGCCTCCGTCGAGGACATCGACAAGGCGATGCAGCTCGGCGCAAACCACCCGATGGGCCCCCTCGCCCTCGGCGACTTCATCGGTCTGGACGTCTGCCTCGCCATTATGAACGTCCTGCTCGAGGAGACCGGTGACCCGAAGTATCGTCCCGCCCTTCTGCTCAAGAAGATGGTGCGCGGCGGTCAGCTCGGCCGCAAGTCCGGCAAGGGCTTCTACGACTACAGCAAGAAGTAAACAACACAGGGAAAGCGTCCGGAAAGCAGGTGCAATCCGGACGCTTTTTCTTTCTGTCATGCTTGGGAAGCGGCTTTCCGGGGCAGCGCCGCCCCGTCAGGATGCCGCGATGTGCCGCTTGATGGCGGCAAAGGACTCGTCGCTGATGTCGTGCTCCATCTTGCAGGCGTCGTCCACGGCGGTCTTTTCGTTCACGCCGAGGGAGATGAGCCACTCGGAAATGACCGTATGCCGTTCATAGATTTTCTCGGCAATCTCGAGTCCCGCATCGGTCAGCTTCAGTCCGCCGAGCTCGTCGATGCTGAGAAAGCCGCCCTCGGCGAGCAGATGCACGGCGCGGCTGACACTCGGCCGGGAGAAGCCCATCTCCTCGCCCACGTCAATGGCACGGACAAATTTGCTTTTCTGAGAAAGCACCAAAATCGTTTCCAAATACATCTCGCCGGATTCCTGCAACACCATGGCGAACACCTCCCATCTGTATTAAAAAAGATAATAACACAATTGTTCCTCGTATACAAGGTTTATTTTCAGCCCGTCCCACCGTGCCGCGACGCACAGCGGGACGCTACTCCGCAAAAAATACGCAGAAACGTGGTTTACGCTGTTCCAATTCCATGGTATAATCAGAGAAACAAAAGAGAAAAGAGATGATACGAATGCATTCCCCCCTGAAACGGACCTGGGCAGAGATTGACCTGGACAACCTGGCGCACAACTTTGCGCGCATCCGCGCGCAGGTCGGCGAGACGCCGAAGCTGCTCGGCGTGGTCAAGGCGGACGCCTACGGTCACGGCGCGGTGAAAGTTGCGCGCAAGCTCGAACAGCTGGGCGCAGGCTACCTCGCCGTCTCCAACATCGACGAGGCGGCAGAGCTGCGCGACGGCGGCGTGACGCTCCCGATTCTCATGCTCGGCTTCACGCCCGCGGACCAGGCGGAGCGCGCCGTGCACATTCAAATGACGCAGGCCGTGCCAAACCTGGAGATTGCCCGCGCCTACGACGACGCCGCCGCGCGCGCGGGCACGCCGCTGCGCGTGCACATCAAGCTGGACACGGGCATGGGCCGGCTGGGCTTCCCCTGTGACGACGCGCACTTCGAGGCAAGCCTGCGGGACATCCGCGCGGTGCTGGCGCTGCCGCACCTGGACGTTGAGGGCGTGTTCACCCACTTCGCCGTCAGCGACGAGGACGCGCCGGACGACGTTGCCTTCACCCACCTGCAGCACGAGCGCTTTCTGCGCATGATAGACGCCGTGGAGCGCGACGGCTTCCGCTTCCGCCTCAAGCACTGCTGCAACGCGGGCGGCATCGCCTCCTACCCCGAATGGGCAGCGGACATGGTGCGCTGCGGTATCATTCTTTACGGCACGGGCGACCTGGCGGAGCGCATGGGCATGCGGCCCGTGATGCGCCTGAAAACCACCGTCGCCACCGTGCGCGATTTTGACGCGGACACCCCCATCAGCTACGGGCGGACGTACTACACCGGCGGCGCCGCGCGCATCGCCGTGCTCTCCATCGGCTATGCCGACGGACTGCACCGCGCGCTGTCGAACAAGCTGCAGGTCAAAACGCCCTACGGCATGGCGCGGCAGGTCGGGCGCATCTGCATGGACATGTGCATGATTGACGCCACGGAGCAGCCGCAGCTCCGCCCCGGAGACGAGGTGGAGATTTTCGGCGACAGCATTCCATGCGAGGCGCTGGCAAAGGCATGCGGCACCATCTCCTACGAGCTGCTGTGCGCGGTGTCCAAGCGCGTGCCCCGCATCTATTACGAGAGCAAATGATATGCCCGGGCGCACGGACGCCCCGGCCGGAAAGGGACGATGCTGAATGAACAAAAACCACTGGCTCCTGCGGCTTGCGGCGCTGCTGCTGGCAAGCTACACCCTGCTTGCCGTGGGCGTCATGGCGACGGGAGCGCCCGGTTCGGAGACGGACCCGCTTGTGACGCTGAGCTACCTCAACGACAGCTTTCTGCCGCAGCTGCTCGGCAAGGTGGACGAGAAGCTGGACGCGCGGGACAAGGCGCTCGCGGACAAGCTCGGCGAACAGGTTGCGGCGGACAAGAAGGCGCTTGCAAAGCAGTACGGCGTAACGGACGGGGCATCCGGCACGGCGGACAGCTTTTGCGTCGTCACCCTTTCCGAGGGGCAGACGCTCAGCGGCGAGGTCGGCTGTGAGGTGCTGCTGCGCAGCGGCACGGCAAGCTGCGTTGCCACGTCCGCGCCGGGTCTCGTGGACGAAACCGGCGGCACAACGCTCAACGGCGGCGAGGCGCTTGCGGCAAATCACCTCTACCTAATCACCGCCGCCGGGCGTGGCGTCCGCGCCGCGGCGGCAGAGGTCACGCTGCTTGTGCGCGGGACGTACACCGTGGGATAATAGTATTGTAGAATCACTATTTTGAAGGGAGAACCATGCCATGAAGACTGCGCCGAATTACACCAGCCCCTATGAGTTCAAGGGGCGCATTCCCTTGAAATTTGCAATCCCCCTCGGCATTCAGCACGTGCTTGCCATGTTCGTCGGCAACCTCACTCCCCTGATTATCATCTGCGGGGCCTGCGGCATCTCCGCAAACGAGCCCGCGCTCTACGTCACGCTGCTGCAAAACGCCATGCTTGTGGCGGGGCTTGTGACGCTGGTGCAGCTCTATTCCATCGGGCCCATCGGCGGTCAGGTGCCGATTATCATGGGCACC
>JAILRK010000110.1 GCA_024698225.1 Oscillospiraceae bacterium
CGCTGAATCAGCGGGTCGCGGGTGATGTGGGAAAAGCTGGTCAGCGAGCCGATGCGCAGGTTCTCCTCCGCGTCGAGGCACACGCCGCGCAGCGCGTCGATGCCGTGGATGGAAATGAGCTCCTTGCCCGCGCGGCGTCCCTCGCGCATCTGCACGAGCACGTCGGAGCCGCCGGCGATGAGCTGTGCCTCGGGGTGGGCAATGCGCAGGGCGATTGCCTCCTCCACGCTTTGCGCCTCATAGAGCGCTTTCATGTCATACATACTGCCTTACGCCTCCTCTCGCCAGTCGTCATGGATGAGTCCCGCCCCGGAGAATTCCTCGAACAGGACGTGCGGATTGATGGGGTTGTGGTCGATGGCGACGCCCGTGGCGTCGAGAATCGCGTTGCGGATGGCGGGCGCGCCCGAGCAGGCGGGCGGCTCGCCGAGCGCCTTGGTGCCAAACGGCGAGGTCGGCTCCGGGTTCTCAATGAACTGCGCCTCCAGGTGCGGGTGGTCCATAAAGGTGGAGAGCTTGTAGTCCAGCAGGTTGCCGTTGAGCGGCTTGCCGGTCTTCTCATCGAAGAGCAGCTGCTCGGACAGGCCGTAGCCGATTGCCATGGACATGCCGCCGTGCACCTGTCCTGCGGCGAGCGCGGGGTTGATCAGCTTGCCGCAGTCGTGCACGTTGACGATGTTTTTAAGCGTCACCTTGCACATCGGGATATCGACCTCGACCTCGGCAAAGGTGCAGCCGAACGAAAAGGCGTTGTTGCGGATGGTGAAGGTGCTCTCCGCCGTGATGTGCTCGCTGTGAACGGGGTTGTACTGCGCAGTCATCGCCAGCTCCTGCAGCGTCAGGAGCACCTTCCCGTCCTCGCGGCGGATGACCTTCCCGTCCACGATGTCCATGCAGCCCACCGCCTGCCGCGTGACCTCGTTGGCGTATTTGAGAATCTTTTCGCGCAGGAGGTCCGCCGTCTGCCGGATGGAGAAGCCCGCCATATAGGTCTGGCGTGAGGCGTAGGCGCCGAGGCCCGTGGGCGTGATGTCGGTGTCCTGGCAGGATTTGACGCGCACGTCGCGGTAGCTCGCCAGCCCCACCGCCTCGGCGACCATCTGTGCGTAGGCGGTGTCCGCGCCCTGCCCGATTTCCGTCTCGCCGCACTGGAAGGTCACGGTGCCGTCGAGGTTGAGGGACATGCGGTTGGACGAGGTCTCCAGCGAGATGGGGTACACGCCCGTGTTGTACCAGAAGGTCGCCACGCCGACGCCGCGGCGGACGTCGCCGCTGTCGTTGGCGTATTCCCGCTTCTTGCGCTCATAATCGATGTACGCCGCGCCCTTTGCCATGCACTCGCGGTAGGTGTCGCAGTAGTTCGTGTTGCCGGAGAAGTCGTCGTGGAAGCCCTGCGGCATAATGGTCCTCCGGCGGAATTCATAGGGGTCCATGCCCAGCGCGCGGGCGCAGTCCTCAATGTTGCACTCGTCGGCAAAGCTCGCCTGCGGCATGCCGTAGC
Organism: Oscillospiraceae bacterium; assembly: GCA_024698225.1. GTDB lineage: Bacteria > Bacillota > Clostridia > Oscillospirales > Oscillospiraceae > Hominicoprocola. Next base: position 1,502 of record JAILRK010000110.1, read on the forward strand.
CGCGCATCGCACCGGCGGCGGGGCGGTTGGTGAACACGGTCCAGGCGTCGCACTCCATGTTCTCGCAGGGATAGTGCTGCGCGAACGAGCCCATCGCCTTCGCCACAATCGAATGCCCGTGGGAGGCGTACGCGCCCTGATTGGAGAAGCACTCCACCTTGCGGGCGTGAATCGTGCCGTCGGGCTTGAGCCAGGTGACGATGTGGAAGCGAATCGCGTGGCGCACGCGGTTGGAGATGAAGGTCTCCTCGCGGGAGCAGTCAATGCGCACGCAGCGCCCGCCGACCTGCGTGGAGCACCAGGCGCACAGCGGCTCGTAGAGCACATCCTGCTTGTTGCCGAAGCCGCCGCCGATGTAGGGCTTGATGATTTCGACGTCCGCCCAGGGGCGTCCGAGCGCCTGCCCCACGGCGCGGCGGATGATGTGCGGAATCTGCGTCGAGGTGACGACGACGACGCGCCCGTTCTCCTCGTAGGCGTAGCAGCCGTGGTTCTCGATGTGGCAGTGCTGGACCGTAGGCGTGTCGTACCACTTGTCCACGCAGATGAGCCCCGGCGCGCGGATGGCGGCGGCGTAATCGCCCTTTTTCATGTCTGTGTGCTTGAGCACGTTGTTGGGGAAGCGCTCGTGCAGCTGCGGCGCGCCGTCCTCCATCGCCTTGTTCACGTCCAGCACGAAGGGCAGCGGCTCATACGTCACGCGCAGCGCGCGCACGCCCTGATTCGCCGCAACCTCGCTCTCCGCGATGACCACGGCGACGTCGTCGCCCCAGTAGCGGACGTGGCGGTTGAGCAGGTGCCGGTCGGCAACGTCCTGATGCCCCGGGTCCATCGACCAGGGATGCCCCGCCGTCGGAAACGGGATGTCCGGCACGTCGAAGCAGGTGAGCACCCGAACCACGCCGGGGATGGCCTCCGCGGCGCTCACGTCGACGGACTGGACCATCGCGTGCGCAATCTCCGCGTGCTTGATGCGCACGTAGAGCGCGCCCGGGGGCATGCGGTCCTCATAGTATTTTGTCCGCCCGCTGGCCTTGTCAAAGCCGTCCACGCGGACCTCGCTTCTGCCTACCTTGCTCATGTCGCTCGTCTCCTCCTTTTCAGAGAATCGTCAGGATTGACTTGTTCGTTCCTTATAGTAAAATAGGGCAGGGGTGATGCTGTGATGAACTCTGTCTCCATCGGCTGCGTCGTTCTGGCAGCCGGAAACGCCGAACGCTTCGGGGCAAACAAGCTCGCCGCCGAGGTGCAGGGCAGGTCCCTTCTTGCGCGCGCGCTGGACGCCGTGCCCGTCGACGCGCTTGCGGCGGTCTGCGTCGTGACGCAGTACGACGAGGCGGCGCGGCTTGCGCAGCGCCGCGGCTTCGAGGTCGTGCGCAACGAGCGCGCGCAGGACGGGCTGAGCCGCTCGGTCCGCCTCGGCACGCAGGCGCTGCAGGGGCGCTGCGACGCGATTGTCTTCCTGGTTGCCGACCAGCCGCTGCTGCGCCGCGCGAGCGTGGCGGCGCTGCTGGACTTCTACCGGGACAACAGCGCGCAGATCGTCGCGGCGTCCCACGGCGCTCAGCGGGGCAACCCCTGTGTCTTCCCGCGCAAATACTTCGCGGAGCTGTGCCGCCTCACGGGCGACGTGGGCGGCAGCGCGGTCATCCGCGCACACGCGGCGGAGCTGCGGCTCTTTGAGCTCCCGGCGCGGGAGCTGCGGGACGTGGACACCCGAGCGGCGCTGGACGCGCTGCCCCCGCCGGAGGACTGAGCCGCGGCGTTATTTCTTTCTCTCGTAGGGGGTGTCGCGCAGCGGCAGGGTGAAGCGCCGCTTGCCGTCGCGCTGATAGTACGCCTCCGCAATGGCGGGTGCGGTGGGAATTGCCGTAATCTCGCCGATGCCGATGGCGCCGTTGGCGAACGGCAGGCCCGGCTTGTCAACGACGATGGCCTTGACCGGCGGCACGTCCGGCGCGCGGAACAGGCCCAGTGTGCCGTATTTCGCCGTGGGTCTGCAGGTCTCGTCAATCGGGAAGCGCTCGGTGAGCGCAAAGCCCATCGACATCACGACGCCGCCCTCAATCTGCCCCTCGCAGGAGAGCGGGTTGATGGCCTTGCCCACGTCGTGCGCGGCGACCATCTGGCGGATGCGCCCGGTCTCGCGGTCCAGCACACACAACTGCGTGGCGTAGCCGTAGGCGACGTGGGACACGGGGTTCGGCTTGTCGGAGCCGAGCGGGTCGGTTTTCGCGTAGTACGCGCCCTGAAACTCGCGTCCGCGCAGCTCGGCAAGCGATTTCGTCTGCAGCGCGGTCTTCAGCTTCTCGCAGGCGCGGCGCACCGCCTCGCCGGTGATGAGCGTCTGGCGCGAGCCGGAGGTATCGCCGGAATCCGGCGCGATCCAGGTGTTGCTGCGCTCATAGACGACGTCGTCCGGCTTCACGCCGGCGTTGGTGACGACCATCTGCATCAGCACGGTGCCGAGTCCCTGCCCGATGCAGGACGCGCCGGAGTAGATATGTACCTTCGCGTCGTCCTCGACGATCAGCTTCGCGCGGCCCCAGTCGGGCAGCCCGACGCCGACGCCGGAGTTCTTCATCGCGCAGGCAAGGCCGACGGGGTCGCCGTTTCTGACCGCCTCGTCGTAGTAGGGCTTCACCGCCTCGAGCGTTTCGACCAGGCCCGTCTCGGGACCCACGATCTGCCCGTTCGGCAGCACCCCGCCGGGGCGGATCGCGTTGCGGTAGCGGATCTCCCACGGAGAGATGCCGATCTTTTCCGCCATCTCGTTCAAAAGCGACTCGGTGGCGAAGCAGGTCTGCGTCACGCCGAAGCCGCGAAACGCGCCGGCGGGCGGATTGTTGGTGTAGTACGACGTGCCCTCGATCTCGAAATTCTCGTAGGCGTAGGGCCCCGCCGCGTGGGTGCAGGCGCGCTCGAGCACCGGCCCGCCGAGGGACGCGAACGCGCCCGTGTCGGACACGACCTTCGCCTGCACGCCCTGAATGACGCCGTTCTCGTCGCAGCCCATCGTAAAGTCCATCCAGAAC
>JAILRK010000114.1 GCA_024698225.1 Oscillospiraceae bacterium
GCGCGTAGGTGCCCGCCAGCATGACGAGGCTGACCGCCTCCTTGATGGTCATGAAGTAGCGGATGATGTCGGGATGCGTGACGGTGACGGGCCCGCCCTCGGCAATCTGCTGCCGGAAAATCGGAATCACCGAGCCGTTGGAGCCGAGCACGTTGCCGAAACGCACGGCGACGAACTCGGTCTTGATGTTTGCAAAGACCCGCCCCGTGCCGTCCTTGTCGGCGTTCTCCTTGCCGCCGTGCGTGAAGAGCTGCGGCAGCTCCGCTGCCTTGCCCTCTTTGATCATCTTGTCAAAGCTCTGGATGACCATCTCGCACAGGCGCTTGGACGCGCCCATGATGTTGGTCGGGTTGACCGCCTTGTCCGTGGAAATGAGCACGAAGCGCTCGCAACCGTGGACCATGGCGGCGTAGGCGGTCTTGTAGGTGCCGATGGTGTTGTTCTTAATCGCCTCGCAGGGGCTGTCCTCCATCAGCGGGACGTGCTTGTGCGCCGCCGCGTGGTAGACGATCTGCGGGCGGTACTCGTCAAACACCTCGTACATGCGTCGGGAGTCGCGCACGGAGCCAATCAGGACCACAAGGTTCAGCTTGGGGTACTTCTTGCGCAGCTCCAACTGAATCGCGTAGGCGTTGTTCTCGTACACGTCGAAGATAATGAGCTGCTCCGGCGCGTGCGCCGCAATCTGGCGGCACAGCTCCGAACCGATGCTCCCGCCGCCGCCCGTGACCATGACGCGCTTGCCGTTGATGAAGGAAAAGACTTCATCCAGGTCCGGCTCAATGGTCTCTCTGCCCAGCAGGTCCTCAATCGCAACGTCCTTCATGGCGCTGACGCTGACCTGTCCGTTCACCAACTGGTACATGCCCGGCAGGCGCTTGAGCTCGCAGTCCGTCTCGCTGCAGAGGTTGGCAATCTCCTTCTTGTCCTCCGCCGACGCGGACGGAATGGCAAGGTAAATCTTCTTGACCTGGTACTTCTCAACGTTGGAAAAGATGTCGTCCCGACCGCCGACGATGGGCACGCCTTCGATGTAGCGACCCCACTTCACCTGGTTGTCGTCAATCACGCAGACGGGCTTGTCCTTCGACATCTGGCTGGTCATCATGTCGCGGATTATCATCTGCCCCGCCGCGCCCGCGCCGATAATCATCACATTGTCGCCGGTCAGGTCCGTGCGCCGCCGGGTGCGCAGGAACAGCAACAGCCGGTACGAAAAGCGCATGCCCAGCAGCAGGATGAACTGCAGCAGCATGCCCCATATATAATAGGAAGCGGGCATCCTGCCGAAGAGGACCGAGATGACGACCGCGTGCACGATGGATGTGCCGACGGAGGCAACAAAGGTCCGTATCAGCTCAACGTAGCTGGCGTAGCGCCAGATGCTCTGGTACATGTGCGCAACCCAGAACACCGCAAGGCACACCAGCGCGTAGGGCGTGATGAAGCCCAGATACGAACTCAGGTAGCCGCTCGGAATCTGGGAGTAGCGGAAGTCAAAGCGGCTCCACAGCGCCAGAAAGTAGGCGATGTGGATGGCGGCGAAGTCGTAGAGCATCAGGAAGACGGAAATCATGTATCGATTGGAAGCGTACAGGGGGTTTCCCTGTCTGCGTTTCGTTGTCTTGTCTGCGTCCATTGTGTGTTGTCCCTTTCGGTTACTTGTGTTGCTGTCCGGGTGACAGCCTGTTGCCCGGGTTGGGTCTGCTTTTCTTTCGGTTGCTCTGTGAACGCATCTATGTTCAGCGCCGCGGGGCTGTTCCGCACAGCCGCCGGACGGGCTTTGTCGATGGTGTAGGATGGCATTTGGTCGGCGCGGATGTCTGTATAGGGGTGAAAAGCTGCTGTTCCGCTCTTGCCATTCGGATTGTTTGCTATTAAATTTAGCCTCCGATTGTGTCAAAAGCATTCCTTCTCTATGCAATTGACACCCAAAACAGCGAAAGCGCCAAGCCTGCGACAATCAGGCCTGGCGCTCAGAGTCCATGTGGGGAGAAAGGGGTACCTTTTTCCCCAGTGTACATATTGCAATTTCTGGACCATTATGCTATATTACTAAAGATAATCGGCTTAGAACGGCGTGTCAGGGCTTCCAGTTTGCTTGGGGAAAAAGGTACCCTTTTTTTCATATGAGTCTTTACACTAATTATTGTGTACCCATTTCATAAGGATTCTGTGCGAGGTGCCGAGGCGTGCTCCCGCGCCGCAGTCGGAGGTGGCTTTCTCTTGCCACAACTCATACACCGCCGTAAAACTGTTTGACTTTTCCTTTGGCTTGTTCCACAGGTGCTTGCCACCGCGATGCCTCTTCCTGCCGCCGGCGGATGAGCCCGCACTCCGTCCGGGCCACGTGGCTCAGCACAATCTGAATGAAGCACGCAGCGTCCAAAAGACGCCAGAATGTAAAATTATTGTTCTGTTTTGCTGAATTTGCTCAATTTTGATTGACAGCCGGAACCTCATTCTTTATAATAATTTTATTCAAAAGAAAGGGGTGACCCCTATGGCAAGACCGAAGGGTTCCAAGAAC
>JAILRK010000135.1 GCA_024698225.1 Oscillospiraceae bacterium
CGCGCTGGAGTACGGCATGCCCCCCACCGGCGGGCTCGGCTTCGGCATCGACCGCTGCGCCATGATGCTCTGCGGCACCGACTCCATCCGCGACGTGATTCTCTTCCCCACGATGAAGCCGCTGGACTGAGCCGCACAAACTCACACAGAACGCACAGGAGGTGAACCCCATGAGAGCGGAAACGCCAATCAAACGGGCGCTGAGCATCGAGGACATACCGAACGCCTTCAAAGCCACGCCGCTGGACGACAGGGACATGGCGGAGTTTTACGAGGACACCATGGAGGTGCGCACGCGGCTGTCCCCCATTGAGGATATCTACGACAACTTTCACGAGACAAAGGAGCGGAACGCCTATCTGCTGATGGGTCACAGAGGCTGCGGCAAGAGCACGGAGCTCAACCGCCTGGCAAAGCGCCTGCGGGACGAGAACTACCCCGTGAAGACGGTGTACTGCAACCAGGAGCTGGACGCGGCGAACCGTGATTTCTCCGACGTGATGATTCTGATGGCGGACGCGCTGCTTCAACTGGCGGATGAGATGGCCTGTACACTGAACCGCGAGGACCTGCGCACCATTGAGAATTTCTGGAAGACCGCGACCGAGGAGGAGTCTGTATCCGACGAGGTCGGCGTGAACCTTGAGGCGGGCGTAGAAGCGAAGCTGTCGCTCGCCGGGCTGCTGGGCTTGCTCGGCAAGCTGAAAACCGACATGAAATACAACGTGCAGCGGCGAACGGTTTACCGAAGGACCATGACCAACTACTTCAGCCAATGGCTGGAGGCGGTCAACAGCATTTCCGGGCAAATTGCAGAGGCGGCACACAAGCAGCCGGTGCTGATATTTGAGGACCTGGACAAGGGCGACTCCTGGAGCGTGTTCAACGAGCACGGGGAGCAGCTCACCGGCGTGACCTTCCCCGTTGTCTATACCTTCCCCATCGCGTTTTCCTACCGCCCGGCCTTTGCCGAGTTGGAGGCGTTTTTCATGGTGAAGCGGCTGCCGATGATTAAAACCAGAAACATGGATGATTCCCCCAATGCGGAGGGGATTGCCGTCATCCGTGAAATTGTAGAGCGCCGCGCCGAGGCGACGCTGTTTGAAGCGGGCGTGCTGGACCGCATGATTGAGAAGACCGGCGGCTCTCTGCGCGACCTGTTTGCCGCAATCAACACGGCGGCAACCTATTCCCGGCGGCGCCGGAGAGAACGCATTGATGCGGAGGCGGCAGACGTCGCGTTCGAGGAGATAAAGAGCAACCTCAGCAGACGCATTGAGGGGACGGACTACGACTTCCTGATGGACGTCTATCGCGAAAAGCGCAGGGAGATTGCCGACCGGGAAACGCTGCTGGAGATGATGCAGGCGGGCACGGTGCTTGAATACAACGGCGTTGGCTGGTTCAACGTGCATCCGCTCATCTTGGACTTCCTGCGCGAAATCGGGCGGTTGCCCAAAGAATCGGCATGAAGGACAACGTTCTGGGCTATGAGGGTCTGAGCTGGGTCGTCGAGCACTCCGAAGACGGCTTCTTTGTGGTCACGGCGACGCCGCGCATGCAGCGCGCGATTGCCGAGCGCTATCGGGACGCCGACGTCTGCGTGTTCGACTACCCGGAGGGCAAGCCCTACTACTTTGCGATGCTCGCCGCCCTGTTCCGGGACGAGCCGGGAAAGCGCGCCTATTTCCTGTTGAACGTGCAGCGCGCCCTCTCGGACGACGCGGCAATAGCGCGCTTCAACTTCTCCCGCGACATGATGGCGCGGGAAAAGCGGAACCTCGTCTTCTTCATGACCGAGGAGGCGGCGCAGCGCATCAACCGGCAGGCGTATGACTTCCACTCCTACGTGCGGCTGTTCCTCGACTTTGAGGACGACCTGCCCGACGAGACGACGCCCCTTGCGCCGCTCGCCCCCCTGCCGGACCGCAGCGTCGGCGTGGCGCCGCCGGAAATTGACTTCGGCAAGCCCCGCAACGCCCTGCTGGCGCAGGCGATTGCCCTGCGAAACCGCGCGAAGCAGTATTATGACGACGGGCGCTATCGGGACGCCGAGACCCTGCTCAGGGGCGCGCTGGACATCCGCGAACGCCTCCTCGACAAAGAGCACCCGGACGTCGCCGCCGCGCTTCACGCCCTGGGCGAGACCTGTGAGAAGATGGGCCGCTATGACGAGGCGTGCGCGGCGCTGCCGCGGGCGCTGGACATCCGCACACACACCCTCGGCGAGCGCCACCCCGACACCGCCGCGAGCTGTGACAGCCTCGCTGAGGTCTATCAGGACAGGGGCGAGTACGACCGGGCGCTGGAACTGTTCCAAACGGCGCTGAGCATCCGGGAGCAGGTGTTCGGCACGGAGCACCCGACCACCGCAGAGACCTACCACAACATCGCGGGCGTGTACCAAGACAAGGGCGAGTACGACCGGGCGCTTGAATACTATCAAAAGGCCCTTGCCATCCGTGAACGCGTGTTCGGCACGGAGCACCCGACCACCGCGGCGACCTACAACAACATCGCGGAATTGTACAGCGCTAAGGGCGAGTACGACAAGGCGCTCGCGTTCTATCAAAAGGCCCTTGCTATCTGCGAACGCGTGCTCGGCACGGAGCACCCGGACACCGCGACGAGCTACAACAATATCGCGGGCGTGTACGAAGACAAGGGCGGGTACGACCAGGCGCTCGCGTTCTATCAAAAGGCCCTTGCCATCAAAGAGCGCGTGCTAGGTACGGACCACCCATCCACCGCGGTGAGCTACAACAACATCGCGCTTGTGTACGAAGACAAGGGCGACTATGACCGGGCGCTGGAATACGCCCAAAAGGCGCTTGCCATCTGTGAGCGAGTGCTCGGCAAAGAGCATCCGCGCACCCGGATTGCGCGCAACAATCTGGAGCTTTTGCGCAAAAAGATGAAACAAGTATGATATCCGCGGCGGGACTCCCTACCCTCAATGAAGCTGCCGGAGTGAAATTGCGCCTGCCGGGCGGGGATGCGGGCAGAGACAAAGGAGACTACCATGAATGAAAACGAACGTTACGCGCCGTTTCGGCCGGCGCTGACGGCACAGCAGAGACAGCGAATCGAACAATCGGACAACCCCACGGCGGCGCCGGGCGCCGCACACCCCGCCGCACG
>JAILRK010000086.1 GCA_024698225.1 Oscillospiraceae bacterium
GCAATAAGTTGGTGCTGATTAGGGCGAGGGTCCACCCGTTCCCATTCCGAACACGGAAGTTAAGCTCGCTTCTGCCGACAATACTTGTCTGGAGACGGACCGGAAAGATAGGTAGCGCCAACACAGAGAAGAACGCCAAACGGCGTTCTTTTTTGTTGCGGATTGATGTGTATTGCTTGCATGCGGATTGGTTTTGTGCTACGATTCCATTGTATGCAATTCCTATGAAGAGAGGGCTGTAAACCATGAATCACTATGACGTCATCCTCATCGGTGCGGGTCCCGGCGGCATCTTTTCTGCCTATGAGCTGAGCCGGAAGCGTCCGGACCTTCGCATCGCCGTGTTTGAGCGCGGCGGCGAGCTGCAATCCCGCAAGTGTCCGATTGACGGGAAGCGAATCACAGGCTGCATTCACTGCCCGACCTGTGCCATTATGAACGGCTTCGGCGGCGCCGGCGCCTTTTCTGACGGCAAGTACAACATCACCAACGCCTTTGGCGGCACGCTGTACGAGTACATCGGCAGGGACGAGGCGCTGCAGCTCATGCGCTACGTGGACGATATCAACGCCGCATACGGCGGCAGCAAGACGAAGCTCTACACCACCGCCAGCTCCTCGCTCAAAACGCTGTGCCTGCAGAACAACCTCCATCTGCTCGACGCCTCGGTGCGCCACCTCGGGACGGACATCAACTATGAGGTGCTGACGAACCTCTATCACGAGCTGAAGGACAAGGTCACGTTCTTTTTCCACACGCCGATTGCGTCCGTGCGCCATGAGGGCGCGCTGTTCACGGCCATGACCGAGCAGGGCGTGGCGTACACCGCTCCCTACTGCATCATCTCCGTGGGCAGAAGCGGCAGCAAGTGGATGGAGACGGTCTGCAGGGAGCTTGACATTGCCACAAAGTCCAACCGCGTGGACCTTGGCGTTCGGGTCGAGCTGCCCGCCGTTGTGTTCAAGCACATCACGGACGAGGTCTATGAGAGCAAGATTGTCTACAAAACCACGAAGTACCAGGACCTGGTGCGCACGTTCTGCATGAACCCGCGCGGCGCGGTGGTCAACGAGAACACCAACGGCATCGTCACCGTCAACGGGCACAGCTATGAGGACCCGTCGAAGCAGACCGAGAACACCAACTTTGCACTGCTGGTGTCCAAGCACTTCACCGAGCCGTTCAAGGACAGCAACGGCTACGGCGAGAGCATTGCCCGCCTGTCCAACATGCTCGGCGGCGGCGTTATCGTGCAGCAGTTCGGCGACCTCATCCGCGGCAGCCGCAGCACGCCGCGGCGCATGAGCAAGAGCTTTGTCACGCCGACGCTTAAGGCGACCCCCGGCGACCTGAGCCTGGTCATGCCCAAGCGCATCCTTGACGGCATCATTGAGATGATTTACGCGCTTGACAAAATCGCGCCCGGCACGGCGAACGATGACACGCTGCTCTACGGCGTGGAGGTCAAGTTCTACAACATGGAGGTCGCGCTCGACGAGCATCTGCAGACCGTCCACAAGGGGCTGTTCGTCATCGGCGACGGCAGCGGCGTGACGCATTCGCTGTCCCACGCCAGCGCCAGCGGCGTGTTCGCCGCGCGCTATATCATGGACAACCTTTGATTTGACGAGGGGAGGACGATGCCATGGAACCCAAGGCACTGCTTGACGCGCTCCACGTTGCGGAGCGTCTGAAGGACACGCCGCGCCACTGCTACACCTCCGGCGGACGACGTGAGAGCGTCGCGGAGCACAGTTGGCGCATCTCACTGATGGCGTATTTCGTTGCGGACCTGTTTCCGGAGGCGGATATGGACAAGGTCATCCGCATGTGTCTCATTCACGACCTGGGCGAGTGCTTCACCGGAGACATCCCGACCTTCCGCAAAACGCAGGCGGACGAGGCGCGGGAGGAGCGCCTGCTCTACGAATGGGTCGCCTCCCTGCCGCAGCCCTACTGCGACGAGCTGCGCGCCCTCTACGAGGAGATGGCGGCGCGGGAGACGCTGGAGGCGAAAATCTACAAGGCGATGGACAGCATGGAGGCGGTCATCCAGCACAACGAGTCCGACATCCGCACCTGGGAGCCGCATGAGTACGAGCTCAACCGCAGCTACGGCTGGGACAAGGTCGCCTTTTCGGACAAGCTGACCGCGCTGCGCGCTGCCATCCGCGAGGAAACGGAGCGCAAAATCGCGGCGGAGCAACCGCCAAACGCATAGCATGCAGAGAACAGGGGAAGCACGGCGCGCGCCGTGCTTCCTTTTCGTATGAAGTTACGCAAACCACCTGCGCAGCGGCAGCGCGTCCCGGAAGACGAAGCGCGCCTCCAGCAGATGCGTGCACACGCCGATGAGCGAGCCGTTGACCAGCGCACAGAGCACCGTGCCGAGCTTGACGCCCTCAAAGTGCCACAGCCCGAAAAAGGCGAAGGACAGCGCCACGGCGACGGCGCAGCTGCAGCAGTCGTAGACGGTCTTGACACGGTGGATGTCCGCGCCGGTCTTTGCGGAAAGCTCCTTGACAAAGAGCTCGTAGACCTCGGGCGCAAGATAGGTGTGGAACAGCAGCGACACGCCGACGGCACAGACCAGCATGCCGACGAGGTACCACGCAAGGCGCGCCGCCATGCCGCCGCCCGGCAGCAGCGCGATGAGCGCGATGCAGCCGTCCAGCGTGAGCCCGTAGACGACGGCGGTGACGAAGGAGAAGAGAAAGCTCACGCGGAACCGCCGCAGAACGAGGCAGAGCACGACGAGCAGGCAGGCCTGCAGCGTGTACTCCGCCATGCCAAAGGTGAAGACGGGGAACAACTGCGAGAGCCTGCGAAAGAGCAGGTAAGCCGGCGCCACGACCATGGACACGCCGAAGTCCGCGCGCTCCATCAGCGCCGTGCCCAGCGCCAGGGCGAGAATGCCGAACACGTAGGCGAGCTCGGTGAAAAAAACAGATTGCCGCTTCATAGATCAAACCTCCACAGAAATCCTGCGCCGTTTGATACAGAAGCGGCAAAAGCTGTTTTGTTGCTGCGCTCAGGCGAGGAAGCCCTTGAGGATGCGGTCCTCCGCCTCCTCCTCGGTCAGGCCGAGGGTCTGGAGCTTGAGCAGCTGGTCGCCGGCAATCTTGCCGATGGCGGCCTCGTGGATGAGCTGCGCCTCGGTGCTGTTCGCCGTGATGGCGGGCACGGATTCAATCTTGGCGCTGCCCATGATGATGGAGTCGCACTGGACGTGACCGAAGCACTTGTCGTTGCCGACCACGATGGGCCGGAAGACCTGGCGGCTCTCGTCCTGCGCGACGGAGCGTGAAATGACGCGGCCCTTGGAGTCCTCACCGTCGAGAATAATCTCCATGTCGCTCTCTGCAAGCTGCGTGCCGTGCGTGAGCAGACGCTCGGTGATGAGCGCCTCGGCGCCCTTGCCGCAGACGATTTTGGTAAAGCGCTTGGTCGAGTCGATGCCGCGAATCTGCACGGTCTCCATCTGGATGGTCGCGCCCTCGTCGAGGTAGACGACGGTCTGCGGGTTCATGACGTTCGTGCCCGTGCCGTCGCCTTCGCCATAGTGCTTTTCGGCGTAGCGGACGTGGGAGTTTTTGCCGACGTGGAAGGTGTGCACGCCGTCGTGGCGCGCCTCGTCGCAGCCGGAGTTGTGGATGCCGCAGCCCGCGACGATGTCCACGTCGCAGTTTTCGCCCACATAGAAGTCGTTGTAGACCATCTCGGCGTAATCGCTCTTGCTGATGACCACGGGAATGAAGCACTTCTCGCCCTTCGTGCCGTCGAGGATGCGGATGTCAATGCCCTCCTTGCCGTCGGTGCGGGCGTCGATTTTGATGTGCTCGGTGCTCTGGCGCGCCTCGCAGCCGCCGTCCTTGCGGATGTTCAGCGCGCCGACGGGCTTGCCGACAAGGTCGGCGATTTTTTCCAGCAGCGCCTGGTCCACTTCGTTTATCATAGCGTCGCCGCCTCCTTTCTGGTCAGGACGGGACATCCGTGCGTCGTGTCCTGCATAATCTTGGGCAGAATCTCGTCGGCGGTGCCGCGGTACTGCAGCACGCCGCCGCCGACCACGATGACCTCGTCCGCAAGGCTGATGATGCGCTCCTGATGGGAGATGATAATCATGGTCGCGCTGTGCGTGCGGTGGATGGATTCAAAGGTCTCGGTCAGGCGCGCAAAGCTCCACAGGTCAATGCCCGCCTCCGGCTCGTCAAAAATCATGAATGCGCTGCCGCGCGCCAGCAGCGTGGCAATCTCGATGCGCTTGACCTCGCCGCCGGAGAGCGAGACGTCCACCTCGCGGTCCAGATAGTCGTTGGCGCACAGGCCCACCTGTGTGAGATAGTGGCAGCACTTGTCCTTGGTCAGCTTGTCGTCGCCCGAGGCGATGGTCAACAGGTCGCGCACGGTGATGCCCTTGAAGCGCGGCGGCTGCTGGAAACCATAGCTGATGCCAAGGCGCGCGCGCTCGGTGATGCTCAGCGCGGTGACGTCCTGCCCGTTGAGGAGAATCTGCCCCTGCGTGGGCGTGACCAGACCCATGATGATTTTTGCCAGCGTCGTCTTGCCGCCGCCGTTGGGTCCGGTGAAGACAATCAGCTTGCCGTCCGGAATCGTGACGGACACGTCATTTAGAATCGTCTGCTCGACGCCGGCGTCGTTGACGACGTAGGAAATATGCTTGAGTTCCAACATATTGTTTTCTCCTGTCTGTTCTGCGGATTACAGAGTGCATCAACCGCCCCTGCGGCTTTGCCGAAAGGGCGGTTGAGCGATTTCGGGTCACTCCATGCTGATGATGTAGTAGTACACGGGCTGTCCGCCGGAGAGAACGCTGATTTCCGCCGTGGGCAGCTTTGCGCCGAAGCAGGCGGCGTCCGCCTCTGCGGACTCGGCGGTCACGTTCTCACCGTAAAACACGTTGATGAACTCGGCACACTGCTCCTTTGCCAAATCGGAGAGCTTGTCCAGCAGCGCGGCGATGCTCTTGTCCACGCCGTAGAGCTTGCCCTCAAGCAGCGCGAGGTAATCGCCCTCGTGGATGACGGCGCCGTCAAACTCGGAGTCACGGGCGGCATAGGTAATCTGGGCGGTGCGGACGTTCTTCGCCGCGTCGAGCATGGACTGCTCGATTGCCTTTGCATCGCCGCTTTCCAAATCCACCGCCATCATCGCGGAGATGCCCTGCGGCACGGTGGCGGTCGGGATGACGACCACGTTCTTGTCCGTCAGGTCTGCGCACTGCTGCGCCGCCATGATGATGTTCTTGTTGTTGGGCAGAATGAAAATCGTGTCGGCGTTCGTGCGCTCGACCTCGCGCAGAATGCTTTCGGTGGAGGGGTTCATGGTCTGTCCGCCGCTGATGACGCTGTCCACGCCCATGTCGCGGAACACGGCGGCAAGCCCGTCGCCCGCGCAGACGGCGAGGAAGCCGAAGGGCTTGCGCTCCTCGGGCTCGGCGGCGGGCATGGGACCGTCCACCATGTCGTCGTCCTCCAGCTCGTCGGCGGAGATGGTCTTGCGGCCTGCCGCCATGTCCTCCTGCTGGATGCGCATGTTCTCAATCTTGGCGACCTCGAGGATGCCGTACTGCTGTGCGGCGTTGAGCGCGTTGCCCGGAATGTCGGTGTGCACGTGCACCTTAAACATGTCCTCGCCCTCGCTGATGACGATGCTGTCGCCGATGGAGTTGAGGTATTCGCGGAAGGGCTTGAGGTCGGGGTTGCCCTTGGTGCGGACGATGAACACCGTGTCAAAGGTGAAGGTGATGTCCTCGTCGCCCACCTGCGCGAAGTCCGCCTTGTCCTTCGCCGCGGTCTCGTCCAGCTCGGGCAGCTTTTCGCCGCGCAGAGCGGAGAGCATGCCGCCGAGAATCACAAGAAAGCCCTTGCCGCCCGCATCGACCACGCCGGCGCGCTTGAGCACGGGGTTCATGTTGACCGTGTCCCGCAGCGTCTCCTCGCCCTGGGCGATGGCGGCGGCGAGAACGTATTCCACGCTGTTCTGCTCCTCGGCGGCGCGCATGGCAGCGTCCGCCGCGAGGCGTGACACGGTGAGAATGGTGCCCTCGGCGGGCTTCATCACCGCGCTGTATGCGGCGGCGACGCCCTCCTGCAGCGCGGCGGCGACCATGCAGCCGTCCGCGGTGTCGAGGCCCTTGAAGCTTTTGGAAACGCCGCGGAACAGCAGCGAAAGAATCACGCCGGAGTTGCCGCGCGCGCCGCGCAGCATGGCGTTTGCCGCTGCACGGGCGACCTCGTCCACGGTGCGGAGGTCCTTTTTCTTCAGCTCCGCTGCCGCAGTCTGGATGGTGAGGCTCATATTGGTGCCCGTGTCACCATCAGGCACGGGAAAGACGTTCAGGTCGTTGATGCTCTGCTTCGCGGCGGTCACGGTGACGGCGCCGAAAAGAAGCATCTCCTGAAAGACGGCTCCGGTAATGGTATCATGCATAGCCGAAGGACCTCCTACAGTGTGATGCTGTCAACATAGACGTCGACGGCGCGAACGACCGCGCCGGTGTTCTTGTTGACAAGATAGCGAACCTGTGAGACGATCTCACGGGATATGGCGGACATATTGACGCCGGGCTCCACAATGATGTGCAGCTCAACGGAGATGTCGCCTTCATCGTGCTGAGTAATGTGAACGCCCTTGCTCATGGCGGTGGGACGGAGCAAATGGACAAGACCGTCCGTCATGGACCGGTATGCCATGCCCTTGACGCCGTAGCAGCTTGTAGCGGCAGCGCCGGTGATGTCAGAGAGCACCGTGTCGCTGATTTGGATTTCGCCCTGTTCGGTCTGGAGCTTGAACATAAAAGGTCTCCTTTCATCGAAGCCCTGATAAGGCAGTTTACAGTCCCATTTATTATATACGAAAGATATGGGAATAACAAGGGCGAATTTGAATGAAACTTGCTATTGCAAAATGCGACGTTATCCCATAATATATAAAAGTGTCATTCCAGAGCGTCATCGGAAACGGAGCGGAAGTATGCGTGTCATCACAGGAACGGCGCGGGGCAGACGCCTCGCTGAGCTGAAGGGGCAGGAGACCCGCCCCACGACCGGGAAGGTCAAGGAAGCGATTTTCAGCGCCCTGCAATTCGAGCTGGAGGGCAGGCGCGTGCTTGACCTCTTCGCCGGAACGGGCCAGATGGGCATTGAAGCGCTGTCCCGCGGGGCAAAGAGCTGCCTGTTTGTCGACCGCAGGCAGGAGGCCTGCCGCCTCGTGCGGGAAAACCTTGCCGCCTGCGCGCTGGCGGAGCGTGCACAGGTTGTCTGCGGCGACGCGCTCAGTTGTCTGGACGGCATGCAGACGCGCTTCGACCTGATTTTTCTGGACCCGCCCTACGCAGACGACACGCTTGAGCGTGCGCTTGCCCGGATTGTGCGGTTTGACATTTCCGCACCGTATGGTATAATCGTTGCAGAGTGCCCGACAGAGAAAACGCTGCCGCCCCTGGAGGCGCCATATCGCCTCAGCCGTGAATACCGCTACGGCAAAATCAAGGTCACGGTCTATCGCCGCGACGGAGAGACAAAGGAGACAGAAGCATGAACATTGCGGTTTTTCCCGGCAGCTTCGACCCGGTCACCCTCGGGCACATGGACCTGATTGGGCGCGCGGCGAAGATTTTTGACCACGTTTACGTCTGCGCCATGGTCAACAGCGGCAAGCACCCCATGTTTACCAAGGAGCAGCGCTTCGCGATGCTCCGCGCCGCGGTGGAGGAGCTGCCCAACGTCACGGCGGAGCTCTGGACGGGGCTGCTTGCCGACTATGCCAAGGCAAAGGACGCGCACTACCTCATCAAGGGCGTGCGCAACGGCACGGATTTCGACACGGAGCTGGGGATGGCGCAGATTAACCGCGCGCTTGAGCCGACGCTGGATACCGTGCTGCTGCCCGCGCGCACGGAGTATCTGCACGTCAGCTCAACCATGGTGCGCGAGATGGTGACCTATCAACGCCCGCTGGAGCCCTATGTGCCCGCAGCGGCGATTCAAATTATGAAAGGGTGGTAAAACGATGGCAAACCGAGATGTGGAGCAGTTGCTCAATGTCCTGTATGATATGGTCAACGATGCGAAAAATGCACCCTTCAGCAGCGAAAAGTGCATGATTGACCGCGATGCGGCGCTGGACCTGCTGGACGAGCTGCGCGCGCAGATGCCCACGGAAATCAAGCGTGCGCAGGACCTGATTCAGGCAAAAGAAGATTATGTAAACTCCGCGAAGCGCGAGGTCGACATCATGATGCAGAAGGCGAAGCGCGACGCGAAGGAAATGGTCTCTGACAGCGAGGTGCTCAATGCCGCCCGCGAGCGCGCACATGATGTGATTGAGCGCAGCGAGGCGCGCTCCAACGAGATGTACCGCGTTGTCAACGAATACACGGAGGACGCGCTGCGCCGCACGGAGGAAGCCATTCAGGCGGCGCTTGACGAGGTCAAGCAGAGTCGCGTCCGCTTCCGCGCCGCCTCGACCGCCCGCCGTCAGAAAGACCGGGAGGAACTGGCCAACGGTCTGAAGAGAACAGACAAGGAATCGGACTGATTTTTGTCGAAAAGCGACAAGAAGACACGCCACCCTGCATATAGACACGCTGCTTGACGCCCGGCACAAGATGTTGTGCCGGGCGTCTTTTTCCTTTCGATTCAAAAACGTATGTTTCAGAAATTGAAGCTGCGCTGCAAGAATTTTCTGCTTGCAATTTACGCAGAGCGTCCGTATAATAGGGGCAAGGGTGGAGAGAAAACCCAGTTTTTCCCAAATAGTGGAGGAAAAGACCCATCCGATTGCTGAGAGTGGAAAGATTCCCGTTCTTTCGAAAAAAGGAAGAAGGGGAAGCTTTGCCCTCCTCTCACGCTTTGAAGCAAGCTGCGGAAGGGGGGACAGCGGTCATGACCGGACAGTATCGTCAGCGCATCGACGCAAAGGGACGACTGCTCGTTCCCGCAAAGCTCCGCGAGGAGCTGGGGGAGACCTTTTACGTGACCATTGGGGGCACGGACCTCTGCCTTGCAGCGTATACGGAGGCGGGCTGGCAGAAGCTGACCGACCAGCTGGACAGCATGCCCTATTCCAAGGCAAAGACCGCGATTCGAACGATTTTCTCCAACGCCGCCAAGTGCGAGCCGGACGCGCAGGGGCGCATTCTGTTGCCGCAGGAGCTGCGGACCTATGCAAATCTGAACAGAGACGTCGTCGTCGCCGGCGCGTCCAAGCGCGCCGAAATCTGGGATGCGGAGGCTTGGGACAAGCTGAATGCGGAGGCGATGGACCCGACCAACCTCGCCGCCCTGATGGAAGAGCTCGGTATCTGACATGGAGATGGACTACGGACACAAGCCGGTGCTGCTGGACGAGTGCCTTGAGGCGCTGCAGATTCGACCGGAGGGCATTTACGTGGACGGAACGCTGGGGCGGGCGGGGCACGCCTCGCAGATTGTCCGCCGCCTGACCACGGGGCGGCTCATTGCGCTGGACCGCGACGAGACGGCGCTTGCCGCCGCACGGCAGCGCATGGCGGAGCAGATGGACCGCGTGACGCTGGTGCACAGCAACTTCAGCCGCCTCGGCGAGGTGCTGGACGCCTTGGGCGTGGACGCCGTGGACGGGATGCTCTTTGACCTCGGCGTTTCGTCGCCGCAGTTGGACGACGCGCAGCGCGGCTTTTCCTACAAGCAGGACGCGCCGCTGGACATGCGCATGGACGCCTCGTCGCCGCTGACGGCGCGCACGCTTGTCAACACCGCACCCTATGAGGAGCTGCGCCGCATCTTGTATGAGTACGGCGAGGAGCGCTTTGCACCGCAAATTGCAAAGGCCATCTGCGCGGCGCGGGAGACGGGACCGATTGAAACCACGCTGGAGCTGGCGGAGCTGATTCGCAGCGCCATGCCGGCAAAGGCGCTGCGTGAAAAGCAGCATCCTGCCAAGCGCAGCTTTCAGGCGATTCGCATCGCCGTCAACAACGAGCTGGACGAGCTGTCAGCGATGCTGGACGCCGCACAGGCGCATCTGCGTCCCGGCGGACGGCTGGCGGTCATCACCTTCCATTCACTGGAGGACCGCATCGTCAAGCAGAAGCTCAGGGAGTTTGCCACCGGCTGCATCTGTCCGCCGGAATTTCCGGTCTGCGTCTGCGGACGCAAGCCGCGCATGAAGCTGGTGACCCGCAAGCCCATCGTTTCGGGCGAGGCGGAGCTGGAGGAAAACCCGCGCGCCCGCAGCGCCAAGCTGCGCGTTGCCGAACAATGCTGAGAGGGGGAAGCCATGGCACGCAATTATAACAGAAGAGACCATCAGCAAACTGTGTCAGGGAACCTCGCTTATGACTACGGTCGTCTGGAGCGGGAGGAGCGCCGCCGCAGAGAGCGGGAAGCGCAGCAGGCGGAGCGGCAGGTCGAGGCACAGAGAAACGCGGCACGCCGCGAAGCGGAGCCGCTGCCCCGCCGCCGTGAGGGTATCCGCGTCTCGCCGGTCGCCGTGCTGGGCTTTGCAACGGTGGCGGCAATGGTGGTGCTGCTGCTGATGAGCTATGCCCAGCTCACCATGATTTCGAAAACAGTCGTTGCACAGCAGAAGACGCTTGCCACGCTGGAGGAGGAGCACGTCAAGCTGGTCTCCCGATACGAGCGCACCTTTGACCTCAGCGCAATCAAGGAAGCGGCGGAAAGCGCGGGTATGGCCAAGCCGAGCGCCTCGCAGATTTACTATATTGACCTGTCCGAGCCCGACAACGTCGTGCTGTACCGGCAAGAGGGGGACGGCCTCCTTGACCGCGTGACGGCATTGATTGGCAGGAACGTGGCGTCCGTTGTGGAATACTTCAATTAAACCGGAACTCACATAAGGGGTAAGGAGTATCCTTACTCCTTATGTCCATGAATAGGGAGACAAAGCCTATGCCCCAGACACCGAAACGAACACCGGACTCAGCGCGCCGCGCCAACCGAACCGTCACCGCAAGGACCCGGTTTCTGATGCTGTTGTTCGGTGTGCTTGCCTTTGTGCCGTTGGTCCATCAGCTCTATATTTGGCAGATTGTGCAACATGACAAGCTGCAGGACATGGCGGTGCGCCAGCAGACCATGCGCACCACCGTCAGCGCCACCCGCGGCGCAATCTATGACCGCGGCGGGCGTGCGCTTGCCATCTCCACCACGGCGGAGAATGTCGTGCTCTCCCCGCAGGACATTCAAAAGTACGAGGCGGACCGGACGCTCATCGCGAACGGGCTTGCCGAGCTGCTGGAGGTGGACGCGGCGGGCTTACTGGAACGGATGGAAAAGACGGACTCGCAGTACGAGATTGTGAAAAAGCGCATCGACCAGGACACGGCGAATCGGGTGCGGACGTTCATCAGCGAAAACAAAATCAAGGGCAACTGTATTTTCCTTGAAGAGACCACGCGGCGCTACTATCCCTTTGGCGCGCTGGCGTCAAACGTCATTGGCTTTACCAATGAAACCGGGGGCGCTTACGGGCTGGAGGCCGTCTATAACGAGGAGATGACCGGCGAGAGCGGCATGGTCGTCACGGCAAAGGACAATGCCGGCACCTCGCTGCTGTATCAGTACGAGCAGTATTTTGACGCGAAGGACGGCGCCTCACTGCACACGACACTGGACACCACCGTGCAGTATTACCTTGAGAAGGGCGTTGCGGCGCTGGAGAGCCGCTTCGGCACCGGGAAGGGCGCGACCGGCATCGTGATGGACGTCAAAACCGGGGCGATTCTCGGCATGGCGTCATTGCCGAACTATGACCTCAACGACCCGGGAACCATCTACAACGAGTTCCTGCGCACGGAAACGGAGAACCTGGAGGGCGAACTGCTGAGCCAGCGCCTGTCCGAGCTGCGCCTGAAGCAGTGGCGCAACAAGGCAATCAACGATACCTATGAGCCCGGTTCCACGTTCAAGATTCTCACGCTTTCCATGGGGCTGGAGGAGGGCGTGATTGACCTCAACTCCAGCTTCGACTGCGTGGGTCACGTTACGGTGGAGGGGCAGACCATCCACTGCTCGAAGCGTGCGCCGGGTCACGGACACCAAAGCCTGACCGTTGCCACCGGGAATTCCTGCAACCCGGCGTTCATCAACATCGGCCTGCGCGTGGGCAACGAGAAGTTCTATGAGTATATGCGCAATTTCGGCCTGACGCAGAAGACCGGCATTGACACCACGGGTGAGGCGAGCGGCTTCGTCAACGAGGAGATTGAGTACTCCAAGCTTGCGCTGGCGTGCTACGCCTTCGGGCAGAACTTCAACGTCACGCCCGTTGCCCTGCTTGCCGCACAGGCGTCGTGCGTCAACGGGGGCTATCTGCACACGCCCTACATCGTTGACCAGATCGTCGACGCGGACGGCACCGTGACCTATCAGCACGACACCGCGCCGCTGCGCCAGGTCGTGTCCGAGGAGACCAGCGCCACGGTACGCGAGATTCTGGAATACGTCGTGTCCGAGGGCACGGGCAAAAACGGAAAGGTTGCGGGCTACCGCATCGGCGGAAAGACCGGCACGGCGGATAAGGTCGGCGGCAACGTCATCGTGTCCTTCGTCAGCTTTGCACCTGCCGATGACCCGCAGATTATCATGCTCCTCACCCTCGACGAGCCGAACAAGAACACCGGCACCTACGTCTCCGGCGGCAACATGGTCGCCCCTGTGGCGAGCGAGGTCATGGCGGAGCTGCTGCCCTATCTGGGCATTGAGCCGACGTACAGCGCAGAGGAGCTGGTCGGACGCGACGTCACCGTGCCGAACGTGGTCGGTGAGAGCGTCGAGGCGGCGCGCGCGAAGCTCAAGGAAATCGGCTTTGCCAGCCGTGTCCTCGGCGATGCGCCGCAGGTCACGGCGCAGACGCCGGAGGGCGGCGCCATTGTGCCGAACAATGCCGAGATTCTGCTCTACTGCGGGGAGGAGAAGCCCGATACGCCCTGCATCGTGCCGAACGTGATTGGGGACAGCGCCTCGGTGGCGAACCAGAAGCTGACCAACGCGGGACTGATTATGTCGGTTTCCGGCGCGACGAACCGCTCCTCCGGCACCGTGCGCGCGGTGTCGCAGTCCGAGGAGCCGGGCAAGGCGGTGAATGCGGGCACCGTCGTCCGCGTCCAGTTCAGCGACAGCTCCGTGACAGACTGACGCCGCGCCCGAACACCGGCGCACAGACGAGAAGACAAGCAAAGGAGTAAACGATATGTTGACAGTTATCGCGGCAATTGTGAGCTTTGCCGTTACGGCGGCGGCGGGGCGCGCTCTGATTCCCTGGCTTCGCCGTCTCAAGGCGGGGCAGGAAATCCGCGAGGACGGACCGACCTGGCACAATGCCAAGGCGGGCACGCCCACGATGGGCGGGCTGATGTTCATCGCGGGCATCTTTGCCGCCATTGTCGCAGTGGGCTGGCGCGGCATGCTGCACGGCGCGCTGGGACACCTGTACATCTTCGGCTTTGCCGCCATCTTTGGCGTCATCGGTTTTCTGGATGACTATGAGAAGGTCGTTCACCATCGGAACCTCGGCCTGACCGCGCTGCAGAAATTTCTGCTGCAGCTCGTGGCGGCGGCGGCCTTCCTGCTGCTCATGCGCCACGAGGGCCTGCTGACGCCGAATCTCTACGTTCCCTTTTTCCAGACGCAGCTCGCCATGAGCTGGCCGCTTTACGTGGTTTTTGCCGCCTTTGTCATCGTCGGCACGGTCAACGCCGTCAACATCACCGACGGCATCGACGGACTTGCCTCAAGCGTGACGGTGCCGGTGGGCGTGTTTTTCGCCGTGGTCGCGGCGTGGTGGCCGGGCATGGAGCAGTTCGGCGTCTACGCCGGGGCGTTGGTGGGCGGTCTGCTGGGCTTCCTGCTCTACAATTTCCATCCCGCCAAGGTCTTCATGGGCGACACGGGCTCGCTGTTCCTCGGCGGCACGGTGGCGGCGCTGGCGTTTGCCTGCGACATGCCGCTGGTGCTGATTCCGGTCGGCATCGTCTACATCTGCGAGACCATGTCCGACATTCTTCAGGTCGGCTATTTCAAATTGACCCACGGCAAGCGCCTGTTCAAAATGGCGCCGCTGCACCATCACTTTGAGCTGTGCGGCTGGAGCGAGGTCAAGCTTGTCGCCGTGTTCACCGCGGTCAGCGCGCTGGGCTGCATCCTTGCGGCGCTGGGTGTGATGGGGCGCTATTATGGAGCTTAAGCGAAACCGCAAAACATCGTGTGAGTATCATCGGGGAGGAGACGCAGTGTGACCAGAGAAGAAAAAGAACTGCGGCGGCAGCAGCGCGAGCGGCAGCGGCAGGTGGAGATGGCTGCGCGCGCAGCGGGTCGCGGTCCTCTGGACGTGCCGTTTCTGCTGCTGACGCTGCTGCTCACGGCCATGGGGCTTATCATGCTCTTTTCCGCCAGCTTTCCCATGGCGATTTATGAGAGCGGTGACAAGGTGAACGCCGCGTACTATCTGATTCGTCAGGGCCTGTTTGCCGTCGTTGGCATCGTGCTGATGCTGATCATCGGGCGCATCAACTATGCGCGCTACCGCGTGGTGGGCAAATACGTCATTGCGGTTGCCGTCATCCTGCTGGTGCTCGTGCTGATTCCGGGCGTTGGCATCACGCGCAACAACGCCACGCGCTGGCTCGGCTTTGGCGAGCTGTTCACCTTCCAGCCGTCGGAGATTGCCAAGGTCGGCGTGATTCTGTATTTTGCCAGCAGCATCTCCAAGAAAAAAGAGCGGATGCACACCTTCAAGTACGGCATTGCGCCCTATGCGCTGTTGCTGCTTGTGATTGCGTTTCTCATGTACAAGGAGCCGCATCTGTCCGGCATGGTGCTGATTCTCGGCATCGGGGCGGCGATGCTCTTTGCCGGGGGCATTGACATGATTTGGGTCGGCGCAGGCATCGGCGTGGGCGTTTTGGGCGTGTGGGGCTATCTGAGCGGCAAAATCAGCTACAACTCCGCGCGCATCACCGTCTGGCGGGACCCGCTGACGGAGGACCCGGAGCTGATGCAGGGCGCTGCCTATCAGATACGGCAGAGCCTGCTGGCCATCGGCTCCGGCGGGCTTTTGGGCGTGGGCCTCGGCAGGAGCCGCCAGAAATTCCTGTACCTGCCCGAGCGGCACAACGACTTCATCTTTGCCATCATCTGCGAGGAGCTGGGGATGGTCGGGGCGCTGCTCATCATGGCAATTTTTGCCCTGCTCATCCTGCGCGGCTATTGGATTGCGCTTCACGCGCGGGACCGGTTCGGCGCGCTGCTTGCCGTCGGCGTTACGACGCAGGTGGCACTGCAGGTGTTCCTGAACATCGCGGTGGTTACCAATCTGTTCCCCAACACCGGCATATCACTGCCGTTTTTCAGCTACGGCGGCACGGCGCTGGTCATACAGCTGGCGGAAATGGGGCTTGTGCTGAGCGTTTCGCGGCAGATGCCGCCTGCGTGATGACTGCATTTTCTGCCGCCTATGCATGGCAGCGCTGCGGGAGGAGAGTCGTATGAACATTATATTTACCTGCGGCGGCACGGCGGGACACGTCAATCCCGCGCTGGCGCTGGCGGGCTATCTGCGCGAGCGCGTACCGGATGCGGAGATTCTCTTCGTCGGTGCGCAGCGCGGCCTGGAGCGCGACCTGATTGCACACACGAGCTATCCGTTCCGCACGGTGAACATCTCGTCCTTCCACCGCTCTCTGCGTCCAAGAGAGCTGCGCCACAACGCCGTTTCCGTGTACAATCTGTTGCGTGCGCCGCGGGAGGCAAACGCCATTATCAGGGACTTTCGTCCCGACCTCATCGTGGGCACGGGCGGCTATGCCAGCTATCCCGTCGTGCGCTACGGCGCAAAAGCGGGCGTGCCGACGGCGGTGCACGAGTCGAACGTCGTGCCGGGACTGACCACGCGCCAGCTTGAGCCCTACGCCGAACGCATTCTGGTCGGCTTTGAGGACTGCCGCCGGCACTACAGGCACCCGGACAAGGTGGTGGTCACCGGCACGCCGGTGCGCGGCGATTTCTTCACGCACAGCAGGCAGGAGGCAAAGCGCGCGCTCGGCGTGGACGACGGACGGCCGCTGATTGTTTCGTTCTGGGGCAGCCTCGGCGCGGGGCGGATGAACCGCATGATGGCGGAGTTTCTCGCCCTGGAAGCAGCGGAGGAGCCCTTCCATCACATCCACGGCGTCGGCACGCTCTCGTGGGAGATGATGCGCGCGGAGCTGGCGGCGCGGGGCGTGGACCCGGCGGCGCACCCGAGCCTTGACGTGCGGGAGTACATTTACGACATGGCGCTGGTCATGCGTGCCGCGGACCTTGTGCTCTCCCGTGCCGGTGCGTCCACCATCGCGGAGCTGACCGCCCTCGGCGTGCCCGCCATTCTGGTCCCGTCGCCCAACGTGACCAATCACCACCAGGAGAAGAACGCCAACGCGCTCGGCGCGCGCGGCGCGGCGCTGGTGCTCCCGGAGGAGGGGCTGGACGGCGCACAGCTCTTTGAGGCGGCGCGCGGCATCCTGCGCGACGGGGAGAAGCGCGCGCAGATGGAACAGAACATGGCTGACCTCGGCGTCAGAGACGCCACGGAGCGCATCTATGAGACGGTGATGTCCCTGCTCAGGTAGGGCGCTTTGGCAGAGGGGGGCCGGAGACGTGAGGATGAGAGCGTATGGAACGTAGGAGAAACAAACACAGGCGCAGACGGGGCAGGTTTTCATTTTTGTGGAAGCCCCTTTGCGCCGTCGTTGCCGTTGCTGCGATGGTCGTCGCGGTCACGTTTTTCTTCCGCGTGCAGCACATCGCGGTTACGGGTGTGTCGCGCTACAGCGAGGAGGAGGTGCTGGACGCCTCCGGTCTGGAGCTGGGCGGAAACCTCTACTTCATCAACAAATTCGAGGTGAAAAAGGCGCTGTTTCGCCAGCTTCCCTATCTGGAGGAGATTCGCATCAATCGCAAGCTGCCGGATACGCTGCTCATTGACGTGCGCGAGTGTACGGCAGACGCCGCGGCGCAATCCACCGAGGGCTGGTGGATGCTCAGCGACAACGGCAAGCTGCTTGCGCAGGTGGAGTCGCCCGAGCCGGGCTGCGTGCTGCTCAAGGGCGCCGTGCTGACGGAGCCGGCCGTCGGCGCGCAGGCGGAGTTCGGCGAGGCGTACAGCTATCGCGCGGGTGTGGCGCTGGCCCTTCTGCGCGAGGCGGAGCAGCGCGGGATGCGAAAGAGCATCGCCGAGGTCGACCTTTCCGACGACACGGCGCTGTGCATGGCGTATCTCAACCGCTTTACGGTGCGCTTCCCGTGGACGGCGGACATCGGGTACAAGCTGGAAACGCTGGACACCGTCGTCAATTATCTGGAAAACAACGAAACAGGGCGGATTGACCTGATGACAGAGGGAAAAGCGAGCTTTATTCCCCAGTAGCATCGCCCGGGCGGACAGGCGTCCGCCCACTTTTTTTGAAAAAAGAGGAGAAGAAATGGAAAAATCCTATTGACCGCGGGAATAAACCGTAATAGAATAACATTGATTGATAAGACACAGTATCTTGTGGCAGAGTCTGTCGCAATTCCTATGTTAGAGAAGACGTAGCAGGAGGAACCAAGAATGGCATTCGGACTGGAAACCGGACAGGAGAGCGTGGTCAAGATTAAGGTCATCGGCGTTGGCGGCGGCGGAAACAACGTTGTGAACCGCATGGTGCGCTCCGGCGCGACAGGCGTGGATTTTGTCGCAGTCAACACGGACAAGCAGGCGCTCAACGTTTCAAGCGCAACGTATAAGATTCAGATTGGCGAAAAGCTGACCCACGGACAGGGCGCAGGCTCTGACCCCGAGGTCGGGCGCAAGAGCGCAGAGGAGAGCCGCGGGCAGATTGCCAAGGCGCTTGAGGACGCCGACATGGTGTTCATCACCGCAGGCATGGGCGGCGGCACCGGCACGGGCGGCGCACCCATCGTTGCCGAGATTGCACGCGAATCCGGCGTTCTGACCGTCGGCGTTGTGACCAAGCCCTTTGGCTTTGAGGGGCGTCGGCGCATGCAGCAGGCGGAGAAGGGCATTGAGGCGCTGCGCGACAAGGTCGATTCCCTTGTCATCATCCCGAACGAGCGGCTCAAATACGCCACAGACCAGAAGGTCACCTTTGCCAACGCCTTTGAGATTGCGGACGACGTGCTCAAGCAGGCGGTGCAGAGCATTTCCGACCTGATTCGCAACACCGGCTTCATCAACCTCGACTTTGCAGACGTCACCGCCGTGATGAAGGACGCCGGCCTTGCGCACATGGGCGTGGGCCGTGCCGCGGGCAAGGGCAAGGCGGAAGAGGCAGCGAAAATGGCAATCTCCAGCCCGCTGCTGGAGACCAGCATCGACGGCGCGCACGGCGTGCTCATCAACATCGTCGGCTCGCCGGACATCGGTCTGGAGGAGGTCGAGCAGGCGGCGTCTCTGGTGCAGAGCGCGGTCCATCCCGACGCCAATACCATCTTTGGCGCAGCCTTCGACGAGACGCTGGACGACGAGATTCGCGTCACCGTGATTGCCACCGGCTTTGAGGAGGAAGCGCCCGCCGCGGCGCCCCAGAAGGCAGCGGTGAATGTGCCGCCCGCCCCCGCGCCGGCACCCGCCCAGACGCCTGTTGCCGCGCCTGCCGCCGCAAACGAGGCGGAGAAGCCGGAGGAAAAAAAGCCCACGCCGGCGGACGATGTGTCCGATATGGACAAGGCGTTTGAGGATATCTTTAAAATCTTCCAGTCCCGCTGAGCTGTGGCGCACAACCAAAATATGACCGGACTCCGCAGGAATCAATCCTGCGGAGTCTTTTGCGCGCGGGACAAGGCAGAAGACCGGCAAGGCAGATACTTTTTTTAAAAATGTCCTTGACATTTATATGATAAGTGTTTTATAATTAATTGTGCACAATTGAAAGAAAAGAGGCAAAGACGCATGGAATATCACTATCGAACCAAGGGCGTGTGCGCGGTGGAAATCCGCTTCGCGCTGGACGACGATAAGGTGCGGGACATCGCCTTCACCGGGGGTTGCAACGGCAATCTCAAGGCAATTGCAAAGCTCTGCGAGGGCATGACGGTGGACGAGATTGAGGAGAAGCTGGCGGGAAATACCTGTGGCTATAAGCAGACATCCTGTGCCGACCAGCTTGCGCGTGCGGTACGCGCGGCGTATGCACAGGCGCACGCGTAAGCGGGGGGAACAGTACAATGGATAGAAATCAACGGATTGTGCGTACCAGCATCATTGGCATCGCTGCCAATCTGGTGTTGGTCGCCTTTAAGACGGCGGTCGGCTTAGCGACGCATTCCATCGCCGTGATTCTTGACGCGGTGAACAACCTCAGCGACGCGCTTTCGTCAATCATCACCATCATCGGCACAAAGCTCTCCGGCAAACGCCCGGACAAAAAGCATCCCTACGGGCACGGACGCATCGAGTATCTCACCAGTGTGGTCATTGCAGTGATTGTTCTGCTGGCAGGCCTCACCTCGCTGCGGGAGTCGGTGGGGAAGACCATCCACCCCGAGGAGACCAGCTACACGGCGGTTTCTCTGGTCATCATCGCCGCGGCGGTGGTCGTGAAGCTGCTGATGGGGCACTATACCAAGCGTGTGGGAGAGGAGATTAACGCGGGCACGCTCATCGCCTCCGGCTCGGACGCGACCTTTGACGCGGTGCTGTCGTTCTCCACGCTGCTTGCGGCGGCGGCAAAGCTGCTTTGGAACTGGCAGATTGAGGGTGTGCTTGGCGTTGTCATCTCCCTGTTCATCATCAAGGCGGGCGTGGAGATGCTTTTGGACCCCATCAACAGCATCATCGGACGGCGTGCCGACGCCGAGCTCTCCGTGCCGCTGCGCGAGCTGATTTGCTCATTCCCGGAGGTGAGCGGCGCCTACGACCTGACGCTGCACAACTACGGCCCGAATCAGACCATCGGCTCGGTGCACATCGAGGTGCCGGACAGCATGACCGCGCGGCAGATTCACTTTCTGACCCGCTGTATCGCCGCGAGCGTTTATGAGAAGTACGGCGTTGTGCTGTCCATCGGCGTCTATGCCGCAAACGATTCCTCCGCGGAGCTCACCGAAATCAAGCATGCGGCGGAGGCGGTTGTCGAGCAGAAGCCGGAAATTTTGCAAATGCATGGATTTTTTGGCGATGAGGAGAAAAAAATTGTATTTTTTGACCTGATTGTGGACTTTTCAGCAGATGCAAATGAGGTGAAGGAAGAAGTTGTCAGTCAATTGATGAAAAAATTTCCAAAATATAGGTTTGACATTGTGCTCGATTCGGATTATAGTGATTAGTACATTAACGTGCTTTTTGTGAAGACGGCAAGGGAGAGAAAAATGAGCGAAGATAGTAAGTATGATGTGTTGAAACTGGAAAACCAGCTTTGCTTTCCGCTGTACGCAGCCTCACGTGAGGTGGTCAAGCGGTATCGTCCGTATCTGGAGCCGTTGGACCTGACATACACGCAGTACATCGCGATGATGGTCTTCTGGGAACAGAAGAAGTGCAGTGTCAAGGCGCTTGGCGAGCGGCTGTATTTGGATTCGGGGACATTGACCCCGGTGCTCAAAAGCCTTGAGTCGAAGGGCTACGTCCGTCGGTACCGTTCCACCGAGGACGAGCGCGTCCTGCTTGTCGAGGTGACAGAAAAGGGAATGCAGCTTCGTGAGCGCGCACTGGAGGTTCCGGCGCAAATCGGCAACTGCGTGCGTATGGGTGAAGAGGGGCGCAGACAGATGTACGAGCTGCTCTATCGTCTGCTTGCCACGATTGAATAGCAGACCGTCCGACAGTGCTTTCCGGCAGTTGCAGCCCTGCTGTCCGGGCGGACGCGCGGTAATTTTTGTTTGCACGGCGGGGCAATCGGTGGTATAATACAGGAAAAGGAGGGTGATTCTATGGTGATTACAGTCGGCAGACAGTACGGCAGCGGCGGACGGGAAATCGGCACGGCGCTGGCAAACCGCTTTGGCATCGCATACTATGACGATTTGCTGCTCAAAAAGGCAGCGTCGGAGAGCGGACTGTGCGAGGAGTTGTTCCGCTCGTTTGACGAGCGTCCCAAGAGCTTCCTCTACTCCGTCGCCCTCGACCCGTTTTCGTTCTCTATGACCCACGCGGGCATCAAGGGCTCCATTGAGCAGCAGGTCTATCTTGCCACCTACGATACCATCAAAAAGCTGGCGGACCAGGGACCCTGTGTGCTCATCGGGCGCTGTGCGGACTACGCGCTCAAGGACCGGGACGACGTGATTAATCTGTTCATCACCGCCCCGTTGGACAGCCGCATCAAGCGCGTTGCCATGCGCAACGGCATCTCCGAGGACGAGGCGAAAGACCGCATCCGCAAAAAGGACAAGGACCGCGCCGCGTATTACAATTTCTATTCCGCCAAGGAATGGGGAGACGCCAAGAGCTACGACCTGTGCATTGACAGCTCACTGCTGGGCATTCAGGGCACGGTCGACCTGCTGGAGGCCATGCTGCGGCTCAAGGGCTTTGTCGCCAAACAATAAGGAAAAAGACGCCGTAAGGCGTCTTTTTTGCAGCCAATGGCGTTGAGGCGGGACAGTCATACGACGGCGTGTGCCTTCATCATCTCCCAGAGCGTCTGGAGCTGCGGAATGGTGAGCAGCCCGTAGAACAGGAGAAACACCGCCCAAAGCCGGTTGGGCTCGTCCCCGTCGCGGCTGAGAAAGAAGCAGTAAAAGAAGTACAGCACCGCATCCAGCGCGAGCGCCAGCGCCAGCACGCTGAGAAAGCCCGCTTCGCCCGCCTCGGCGTAGCCGGTGAGCAGCATGAGCAGCGCATAGTAGCAGAAGGTCGCCGTGACCGGCCACTTGAGCAGACGCCAGTCGTGGACGCGCTTTTTCCTGTTGTTCATGGTATCGTCACCTCACAGAAAAGATGGAAAAATCCCCTGAAATCCGAGGATTTCAGAGGATTTTGGCGCGGAAGAGAGGATTTGAACCTCCGCGGCGGTTTTTAAGCGCCCTACTCCCTTAGCAGGGGAGCCCCTTCGGCCTCTTGGGTACTTCCGCAAGCCGAATGAAAACAAGATGAAGTTGGCGGAGAGAGTGGGATTCGAACCCACGGATGCTTTCACATCGCCGGTTTTCAAGACCGGTGCCTTCAACCGCTCGGCCATCTCTCCTGGTCTTGTCCCGCGTCTTCTCCAAACGCAAGTGAAATATTACCACAGCAAAGCCCATCTTGTCAAGGGGAAAAGCGCCAAAACGGAGCTTTTTTTCTTGAGCCGTTCCGCGAGCGCGCAACCGGTGATGGACGCAGGGGCAGGGCGTCGGAGCAGGCGCAAAGGAGACCATTGACGCGGCGCTCGGAACGCGATATGATATGGATGCTACTTTCAAAGGAAACGCAACGGCGAGGAGAACTGACTATGACCACGGAGAAAAAACGCACCATCGGCTACCTGTGTCCGGTCTGCCGCAAGCCGGTGATTCGACAGCGCGCGGCATTTGCGCTTGCGGCGTCGGGCGCGGTGGTCGGCTGCGACTGCGGGAAATCCACCCTTACCATTGACGCGGAGGAGCGCCGCTTCCGCCTCAGCGTGCCCTGCGGCGTCTGTGGCGGGGAACACAGCGCGATGGTCGATACCGCGCGCCTGCTGGACGGCAAGGGCGTTGGTCTCGCCTGCCCGCAGACGAGGCAGCTATGCTGCTTCATCGGCGAGGACTATGAGGTCGAGCGCGAGATGGAGCGGCTCTCTCTTGCGGCGGACAAGGAGGCGGCGCACGGTGAGGACGGGGAACTGTTTACCGACAGTCTCATCATGCACGAGGTGCTCTCCGAGCTTCGGGAGATTGCCGCGCGGCCGCACGGCATCGGCTGTGCCTGCGGGAGCGAGCGCTATACCATGGAGGTGCGACCCACCTGCGTGGACCTCATCTGCGCCGACTGCGGTGCGCGGCTGCGCATCGACGCGGCGACGGATGAGGACCTCGACCGGCTGTGCTGCCACTGGACGCTGCAAATCAAGGGCAACAACAAATGAACGAGAAGAGGAGGCAGAACATGATGACGGAGGAAATCAAACGGCTCAAGGACATCATTGACGGCACGGACAACATCGTTTTCTTCGGCGGCGCCGGCGTATCCACCGAGAGCGGCATTCCGGACTTCCGCAGTGTGGACGGATTGTACAACCAGAAGTGGGACGACCCGCCGGAGACCATTGTCAGCCACACCTATTACGAGCGGAAGCCCGAGAAGTTTTTTGCGTTCTACCGAGAGAAGCTGCTGATATCCGGCGTGAAGCCCAACGCCGCGCACAAAAAGCTGGCAGAATGGGAGCGGCAGGGAAAGCTGCGCGCCATCGTCACACAGAACATCGACGGGTTGCACCAGGCGGCGGGCAGCCGTGAGGTGCTGGAGCTGCACGGCAGCACGCTGCGCAACTACTGTGAGCGCTGCGGCAAGTTCTACGACGCGGACTTCATCCGCAACAGCACCGGCGTGCCCAAATGCACCTGCGGCGGGCGTGTCAAGCCGGACGTCGTGCTCTACGAGGAGGGGCTGGACGGCCGCCTGCTTGAGCGCGCAATCCGCTACATCGCCAACGCGGACGTGCTCATCATCGCGGGGACGTCGCTGGCGGTCTATCCGGCGGCGGGACTCATCAACTACTACCGCGGCAACAAGCTGGTTGTCATCAACAAGACACCCCTGCGCTCCGACCTCGGTGCGGACCTGGTCATCACCGGCGCTGTGGGCGAGGTGCTGAGCCAGCTGTGACGGCGCGCCTGGACGGGCGAAAAAAATTTGCATCACGGGCAAAAAAAGACTTGACTTTTTGCCCGTGATGGTCTTATAATAGCGGAGCGGTCGTTCGACGACGAGGAAATATGCGGGTGTGCTGGAATTGGCAGACAGGCTAGCTTGAGGTGCTAGTGTTCGTATGGACGTGCGGGTTCAAGTCCCGCCATCCGCACCATTTTCTTTTCAAGACGCTGCATTTGCGCGAGTGGTGGAATTGGCAGACTCGCTAGATTCAGGTTCTAGTGTGCATTACGCACGTGCGGGTTCAAGTCCCGCCTCGCGCACCATC
>JAILRK010000186.1 GCA_024698225.1 Oscillospiraceae bacterium
CGACCATGCCGCACGAAACCGCCGCCCGCGTGGTCAACGCGCCCTCGGACGGCCGCGAGCGCGCGGTGAGCAACCACATCTTCCTCGTGGCGTCGAACGAGCCGAGCGGCAAGCTCGACCACATCTATCTCGCCGCCTCCGCTTCCCGCGCGCTGCCCGGCGTGTCGGTGACGCTGACCGCCGCCGCCGTGGACACGAACTACCTCCCGATGGACGACGCCGTCACGCTCCGCGCCGACGGCGGCAGCCTTGACGACACGACCCTCACCCTCCCCGCCGAGACCGGCGCGGTGACGGTGACGGCGCGCAGCCGCGGCGAGCGCGCCGAGACGGTCATTGAGGTCGTCGAGCCGGACAGCATCGTCGTCAGCCGGGGCGGGAGCGCGGTCACGGCGCTGACCGTCTCGCCGAACAGCGAGGTCGCGTTGAGCGCGCGGGGCTATCTCAACCATCTCGCCCTCGCGGGGGACAGCGACTGCTTCACATGGACCTACGAGGGCGACGGCGCGGCGCTGAGCGACGCGCACACGCTCCGCGCGGGCGGCGAGGCCGCCACGGGCACGCTGACCGTCTCCCTCGGCGGCACGAGCGTCGACATCCCCGTCACGGTGACGGCGCTGCCGAACCGGCTGCTCGACCGCTTTGAGGCGGCGTTCGAGCCCATCGTCTCCGAAGACGGCGGCACGACGCTACGCCACGAGACCTCCGCCGCCCGCGTGCACAACGGGCGCGGCGCGGCGCGGCTGGACTACACGGCGGTCGCGCCGGACGACACGGAGACCTACGCCGCCTCCGTGGTGCCGCTCCACTACGCGCTGCCGAGCGGCTACGCGACGTGGGCGCTTTGGGTCTATGCCGAGCAAAACGCCGCGTTCGAGCTGCTGTTTGACAACGGCGCAAGCTCCGGCGCGCTGGACTGCGGCGAGGCGGACGGCGGCTGGGTCCTGCTCTCCGGCAGCGTCCCCTCCGGCGTGGGCGCTGTCACCGGCGTCGCCGGTTGCGGCGGCAGCGGCACGCTCTGGCTCGACCAGCTCACGCTCACCAATCACGAGGACCATGACGACACCCCGCCCGCCGTGTCGCTGGCGCTGGACGAGGAGACGAACACGCTCAGCGGACGCGCGTTCGACGCCGTGGACGGCCCGACCCACACGATGCTCCGCCTGACCTGTGACGGCGCGGCGCTGGACTTCGACTATGACCGGCGGACCGGCGCGCTGACCGCGTCCCTGCCGGAGCCGGACGGCTTCGCCCACCGCGTCACGCTCGCCGCCTGCGACGCCATGGGCAACCTTGCCCGCGTCAGCGTCGAGACGAGCGCGACGGCGGCGCCCGACGCCGCCTTCCCCGACACCGAGGGGCATTGGGCGAACGCCTACGTCGCGTACCTCAAGCGCGCGGGCGTGTCCAAGGGCAACGACGACGGGCTGTACCATCCGGAGGACAAGCTGACGCGGCAGGAGTTCGCCGTGATGCTCTGGCGCAGCATGAACAGCGACGCGGACTACAGCGCCGTGGAGCTGCCCTTTGCCGACGCCGACGCCATTGGCGCCTGGGCGCTGGACGCCGTGCGCGCCATGTACGCGCTGGGCATCGTGAACGGCTCCGGCGACAACAACGGGCGCTTCTGGTTCCACCCCACCGACGGCATCTCCCGCCAGGAGGCGGCGGCGATGGTGGGGCGCCTGCTCGGCAAGGGCTGGGGCACGGCGGAGCTGAGCTTCCTCGACAGCGACGCCATCCCCGCGTGGGCGGCGGAGCACATCCGGACCCTCGTCGCCCTCGGCATCCTCACCGGCTACGACGACGGCTGCTTCCACCCCGCCGCGCCGCTGACAAGGGGGCAGATTGCCGCGGTGCTGTACCGGATGAACTGAACAGACGCGCGACAAGTCTATTGACATTTGGTGGCACATATGCTATCATTCAGTCAAAACAAAGAGGGTTTTGTAATGTCCACATTGGAAAAGCTCATCAGGAAGTTTCATGAAAAACCAATTCCGAACAACATTTCCTTCGACGAGGTGGAACGATTGGCACGGTATTACGGCTGTGGCGTCGTCTCCGGCGGAAAGCACTCAAAAAAGTCGTTGACGTACCGAGCGGAACGGTCATCCCCATCCCGATGCACGGGAAATACGTGCAGGAGGCCTACATCAAGGAGTTGAAGGATTTGTTTGCTGAGATTGAAAAGCGTGAGCGGAAGGAGGATTAAGATGCTGTATCCGTTTCAGGTCTATCAAAGCAAGGTCGAGCAACATACGTTCTGGGTTGCAAAAAGCAGCTCGCTGAAGGGTTGCGTGGGACAGGGGGAGACGGCAGAGGAGGCCATCGCCGAGCTGGAGGCAAACGAGCAGGACTGGCTCGCCACGGCGGAGGCGGTCGGCATTCCGGTGCCCGCCGTTCCCGTGGAAGCGCCGCAGGATTACAGCGGAAAGCTGACCGTGCGGATTGCGCCCCGCGTCCACATGGATGCGGCGCGCATTGCAAAGACTGAGAAAATCAGTCTGACGCAGTACATCAGCGACGCAATCATCAACTGGAACGCGCACAACTCCCCCGCCTGATGCGCGACATAGGCGGTCGGCGCGGGGTGCGCCCGTTGCGCCGTCAATACAAACTGTCAAAAAAAGTTGGACGAGGCGGGTCAGCTTCGTTCAACTTTTTGATTGCGCGGCGGCGGCGCTTCCATTATACTATGTTATGTAATATTCCATACATTTTGATAGGAGAACCGCCCATGGCAAAGTACACACGCGAGGACGTCATCCGCATCGTGCGGGAGAAGAACGTCCATTTCATCCGCATGCAGTTCACCGACATTTTCGGTCAGCTCAAGAACGTGACACTGCCCGCCTCGCAGGTGGAGAAGGCGGTGAACGGCGAGATTATGTTCGACGGCAGCTCCATTGAGGGCTACACCCGCATTGAGGAGAGCGACCAGTACCTCCGCCCCGACCTCGACACCTTTGCCGTGCTGCCCTGGGACCAGGAGGTCGGCATTTCCGCGCGCATGATTTGCGACGTGTACAACCCCGACGGCACGCCCTTTTCCGGGGACCCGCGCGGCGTGCTGCACCGCGTGCTCAAGGACGCCGCCGACATGGGCTACACCTTCAACGTCGGTCCCGAGTGCGAGTTCTTCCTCTTCAAAACCGACGCCGAGGGCAAGCCCACCGTCCGCACGAACGACGAGGTGGGCTACTTCGACCAGGGTCCGCTGGACACCGCCGCGCTGACGCGCCAGCGCATCTGCCTTGCGCTGGAGGAGATGGGCTTTGAGATTGAGGCG
Source organism: Oscillospiraceae bacterium (assembly GCA_024698225.1). GTDB lineage: Bacteria > Bacillota > Clostridia > Oscillospirales > Oscillospiraceae > Hominicoprocola. The sequence continues at coordinate 3,293 of JAILRK010000186.1, forward strand.
TCGCACCACGAGAACGCCGCCGGTCAGCACGAGATTGACTTCAAGTACGCCGACGCGCTGACCGCCGCCGACAACATCATGACCTTCAAGCTGGCGGTGAAGACGCTGGCGCAGCAGGACGGCCTGCACGCGACCTTCATGCCCAAGCCGCTGTTCGGCGTGGCGGGCAACGGCATGCACATCAACATGTCCCTCTTCAAGGACGGCAAGAACGCCTTTTACGACGAGAGCGATTCGCGCCGCCTCTCCCCCATCGCCTATCAGTTCATCGCGGGCGTGCTCGCGCACGTGAAGGCCATCTGCGCGCTGACCAACCCGCTGGTCAACTCCTACAAGCGGCTGGTGCCGGGCTACGAGGCGCCGTGCTACGTCTCCTGGTCCACGGGCAACCGCAGCGCGCTGATTCGCGTGCCCTCGCCGCGCGGCAACGGCACGCGGCTGGAGCTGCGCAACCCCGACCCCTCCTGCAATCCCTATCTCGCGCTGGCGGTGTGCCTCGCCGCGGGTCTGGACGGCATCAAGCGCGGCCTGACCCCGCCGCCGGAGATTACCGAGAACATCTACGAGCTCACGCCCTCCGCGCGCAGCGCGCGGCGCATCAGCTCCCTGCCCGCCTCGCTGGACGCGGCAATGAACGCCCTGCGCGACGACGAGCTGATTTGCAGCGTGCTCGGCACGCACGCGCTGCTGCAGTACCTCATCGGCAAGCAGGAGGAGTGGAACTCCTACTGCACGCGCGTCAGCTCCTGGGAAATTGAGCGCTATATCACGAATTACTGAGATGGAAACACGTTATACAAGACCGCTGACCATTCTGCCCTCCGTGTGCGACAGCAGCGCCCGCCTCGGCGTTCCCGACGCGTTCTCGCTGTTCATGGACGTCGCAACGGAGCACTCCACCGTCCTCGGCTGCGGGCTGGACGTGCTGGGCCCGCGCGGTCTGTTCTGGCTGACGGTGCGCACGCGCGTGCGCTTCTACCGCCGTCCGAAGATGTTTGAGCGCGCGACGCTGTCCACCTGGCCGGAACGACCGGGCAAGCTGCGCATTGACCGCAACTATCTCATTGAGCTGGACGGCACGCCGCTCGTGGCGGGCAAGACGGAGTGGACCGTGCTGGACCAGACCACGGGGCGGCTGCACCCGATGGCGGACATCTTCGCCCCGGACGCGGACTACCACCCCGCCACCGTGTGGGACGAGCCCTTCACCCGCAGCCGCGACGAGGCGCTGGAGCCCTTCGCCCGCTACACCGTGCGCTCCACGGACATCGACCTCGGCGGGCACATGAACAACGCCGCGTACCTCCACGCCCTGGCGGGTCTGTTCTCCTGCGCGGACTGGCAGGGCATGCACATCCGCGAGCTGGAAATCGCCTACCGCAGCTCCTGCTACGAGGGCGATGTGCTGGTCTGGCAAAAGCGCGAGCACGGCGACACCATCGACCTGCGCGCCGCGCTGGACGACGGCAGCACGATTGCGCTGGGTCACATCATCAAGGGATAAAATAATCTCCCCGGCGGTGAACCGCCCCCTGTCACGAACAATGGAAAGCCATAAAAATCACAACTTTTTTTGCCACGGCAGTTGACTTTTGCGGCAGAAATGAGTACAATACAGGCAACAGGACTCCCCACACCTCTCAACGATGTGCCCCAGGGGAGACATTTTTTTGTCGGGAAGCGGAAGATATGAGCGAGGTCAAACAGCACTCCACCTATGCAGAGCAGATTGAAAAACTCCACAGCAGGGGTTATATTATTTCCGATAATGCCGTCTGCGAAGACAAACTGGAACACATCGGCTATTATCGTCTCTCTGCTTATTTTTTGCCCTTCAAAAAGGAGGACAACAGATATATCGATGGTCTTACCTTTGACAGGGTCTACCATATTTATGAATTTGACAGGAAGCTTCGCAACCTGCTCTTTGCCGCAATCGAAGTGATTGAAGTCAGCCTTCGGGCAAGACTCTCCTATTACCATTCCCAAAAATACGGTCCGCTCGGATACCTTGACCGGGCGTCATTCAATACCAAGCACGATGCTGAAAAGTTCAAAACGAACATAAATCGGGAGATTGAGAACAACAAAAAGGTCCAGTTTGTAAAACATCATATCGAAAAATATGACGGTCAGTTTCCGCTGTGGGTCATTTGCGAACTATTCACTTTCGGCATGATTTCGTATTTTTACAACGATTTGAAAACGGCTGACAAAAAGGAATTTGCCGGGTCATATTACAAGGAAATGGTCAGCTGGTTAAGATGCTGTACTGACCTCCGCAACATTTGCGCCCATTACGGCAGATTGTATTACAGGATTTTTTCAGCAATGCCGTCCGGCTTTTCCATCTCTGAAGCGGAAAAAAGACGTCTCTGGGGCGCGCTTCTGTCTGTCCGGGCATTGTATCCATCTGATGAAAAATGGAACAACGAATTTATGCCGGGGATTGAATCGCTGTTTGAAGAATATAAAGACGACATTAACTTGTATCACCTTGCCTTTCCAAAGAACTGGGCAACGGAATTAAGAAAGTAGCCGAAACGGAGCTCTGAACCCGTTAAAGGGACAATGAAACCCGATTCGTGGCATGGCAATGCTCCCCCCACAGGTGACAGTCCTTTTTCCACTGTCTCCTATGGGGGGAGCATATCAATTCCGGGAACTTTGGTTTTGCGCCTGCTCAGTGGCTGAAATTGCCCATGGCTTCGAGGACCTCGTAGCGCTCCATCTGCAGGGCCTTTTTCATCTGCAGCGCCTCCTCGATGGGGATTTCCACGATGTCGCCGTGCTTGGTGCCGATGATACAGTCGCTGCGGCCCTCGCTGAGCGCCTTGACCGCGCGGTAGCCGAAGCGGGTGGCGGTCTCGCGGTCGCGGGCGTTGGGCGAGCCGCCGCGCTGGATGTGACCGAGCACCGTCACGCGCGGGTCCATGCCGATTTCCTCTTTGATGCGCTTGCCGATGTCAAAGGCGCTGCCCACGCCCTCGGCGACGACAATCATGAAGTGGGTGTTGCCGGCGAGGCGGGCGTTCTGGATGCGCTCAACCACGTCGCGCTGGAAGTCCAGCTCGCGCTCCGGCACGAGCACGGCGGTCGCGCCGGCGGCAATGCTGACGTAGAGCGCGAGGAAGCCGGCGTTGCGGCCCATGACCTCCACCACGGAGCAGCGCTCGTGGGACTGCATGGTGTCGCGCAGCTTGTCGATGCAGTCAATCGCCGTGTTGCAGGCGGAGTCGAAGCCGATGGTGTAGTTGGAGCAGCCGAGGTCGTTGTCGATGGTGGCGGGAATGCCGACCACGGGGACGCCGAGGCGCGAGAGCTCCAGCGCGCCGCGGAAGGTGCCGTCGCCGCCGATGGCGACAATCGCGTCAATGCCCAGCATTTTGCAGGTCGTCACGGCGCGGTCACGCCCGGCAGGGGTCATGAAGTCCTCGCTGCGGGCGGTGTAGAGGATGGTGCCGCCGCGGGTGAGGATATGGTTGACGCTGTTGGCGTCCATGCGCCTGAAATCGCTGTTAATCAGCCCCTGCCAGCCGCGCAGGATGCCGATGCAGTCCATGTTCATGTCCATCGCGGTGCGCACCACGGCGCGGACCGCTGCGTTCATGCCCGGTGCATCGCCGCCGCTGGTCAGCACGCCGATGCGCTTAATCTTTTTCTCCGCCATAGGTCTTGTCCTCCCTCAAAATCGTTTGGTTCAAATTTGCCGTCAAAAATTATATGCGCGGCGGCGCAGAAATGCAAGACCCAGTTCCGGAAAATTCATTTCCTTTGGGAAGCGCGCGCAGAAAACAGGCGGCGCACGGTGCGCCGCCTGTTTTGTGTGCCGTGTTCTGCCCGTCCGAATCGCGTCAGATGCTGTCGGTGCGGTTAATCCACGCCTCGTCCTGCTCAATCTCGGCCTTCAGGCGGTCAATCTCACGCTGAAGCTCGTCGTAGTGCTTGGACTGGACGTAGTACTTGACGAAGGTAAAGGTCGCCTCGTCGAGCTCCTCGTCGGTGTAGGAGCTGAGCAGGGAGCCGCCTCTGCGCTGCAGGCCCTGCACGTTGATGACCACCAGGCGGCGGTGCTGCTCGGACAGCTGGAACAGCTTGAGCGAATCGGGGATTTCGAAGCCGAAATCATAGGTCTCGTTCACGCGCTGCAGCAGCGCACGCTGCTCGGGCTTGCAGGAGACGATGACGCCGTGCTTGGCAAACAGCTCCTTCAGGTAGTCCACCGAGACCGTCTCGCGCGTGATGGTGCCCTTGCCGATGCCGGTGAGCATCGTGTTGGACAGGTTCAGACTGACGTAAACTTCTTTTCCGGTTTTGGGATAGCTCATAACAACAACCTCCACTTTCAATATAAAATAGATGCTCTGCTGTAGAGTCCGTTTGGTCTGTTGTCAGTATAGCACTGCTGCTCGTAATTTGCAACATAATTTTCTGCAATGTTGCACAACAGATGATGCAAAACGCAGCCTCTTGACAGCGCGCGGCGGCGGGCATACAATACGCATAGTATGGCTTGGGAGGATATGGGAATGGACGGGGAACTCAAGGGCGGCGCGGCGGAGCAGCGGCTTGCGCGGCGCGCCGTGGCATTGGTATGGCTGGGCGTATTCTGCGTGTCCACGGCGTCGCTGTTCGTGCGGCACAGCACCGCGCCGTCGCTGGTGCTGGCGGCGTACCGCAAGCTGTTTGCGGCGGCGCTGCTGCTCCCGGCGGTGCTGGGCAGCCGCGAGCGGCGGCAGGAGCTGCGCAGCATCCCGCGCAAGACCGCGCTTTGGTGTGCGCTCAGCGGCGTGTTCCTCGCCATTCACTTCTGGACCTACTTCCTCTCCGTCCACCACACGACCATCGCGGCGTCGCAGGTGCTCACGGGCACGGAGGTGCTGTTCGTCGCCGCGGTGATGTACCTCACGGGACAGGAGCGCTACGGCGCGTGGAGCAAAGCGGGCATCTGCCTTGCGCTGCTGGGCAGCGTGCTGGTCGCCTACGCGCCGGGCGGGCTGCAGCTCGGCGGCGGGGCGCTGTTCGGCAACCTCTGCGGCATCGTGTGCGCGATGATGCTGGCGTCCTACTCGCTCATCGGCGTGCGCGTGCGCAAGGGCCTGTCCAACAGCGTGTACAACCTGCTGGTCTACGGCGTGGCGGCGGCGGTGCTGTGCATCCTGATTGCGTTCTCGCCCTACTCCTTCACCGGCTACGGCGCGGTGAACTACCTGATGGGCTTTCTGATGGCGGTGTTCAACAGCCTGCTGGGGCACAGCATCTTCAACTGGTCGCTCAAGTACCTCAGCCCCACGCTGGTCTCGGTCATCAAGCTGTTCCAGCCGGTCTTCTCCACCACCTGGGCGTTCCTCCTGCTCTCGGAGCTGCCCTCGCTCAACCAACTCATCGGCGGCG
>JAILRK010000213.1 GCA_024698225.1 Oscillospiraceae bacterium
GTTCTTCTGGTTTTTCCATTTCAGCTTGACGCCCATGCTCGCGTTTGCGCCTGCGGAGGTGATAAAAGCGTTCAGGTCCGTGTTGAACCCCACAGAGAAGGACAACTCCAACTCGTCCGGTGAGACGTCCTTTTGCAGCACATCCTTTGCCTTCATGGCAAATTGCTTCACGGAGGGCAGCGCCTTATCAAAGATATCCTGCCCGTTTTTAACAACGGTATCCATGCCCGCACTTGCGGGACGATGCGTTCCCGAAGACTGCGGTTCAACGGTCTGGATAAAAAGCTCCATCCCGTCGCCAAGGTCCAGCTTTGCGTAGTTTGCCATAGTGCGCACTCCTCTCGAATATCATTTGTTCTTTTGTATCATACAATGACGGTTGAGGTGTGTCAAGGCTGGTGAGGGTCCCATGCGTGCGTTATGACGGAGAAAAACAGCCGACAAAAGATACCGAGACGGCAGAAGCAGAACAGAAAAAGGCAGCGGCAGGTCCTGTGACCTGCCGCTGCCTCATGGAGCGGAGGATGGCGTTATTCGTACTGCGCTTTGAGTGCGGCGACCGCCGCCTCATCGTACGTATAGACGCCTGCGGCGTCGGCGGAGGTGTAGGCGGCGAGCTGCTCCGCCAGTGCGGGCAGCGCCGCGCGCAGCGCCTCGGTGAGCCGCGGCTCCGCAACGCCGGAGACCAGCAGGCTGCGCATGCCGTCCGTGTCCTCGCACTGCTCCACGGCGACAATCTCGCCGTTGCGATAGAGGAAGTAGTCCTCGGCGGCGAGGAAGGCAAGCTGCACCGCGCCGCTTTCGAGCGCGGTCTCGGTCGCCGCGCCGCTGACGCCGAAGGTCATCTCCACCGTGCCGACGCTGACGCTCTGCTGTGCAAGCGCGTCCGTCAGCGCGGCGGGAAAGGTCTTTTGCAGTGCCAGCAACGCGTCGGCGTCCCGCTCGCCCACCGTGAATTCGATGCTCAGCGTCTCCAGCGCCAGCGGTTCGTGCACCTCAGAAACATCGGGCGCCGTGGGCGCGGGGTCGTCCGGCGCGTCCGGCGCGGGGGTCTTTGTGCAGGCGCTGAGCACGAGCACCAGTGCCATCAGCAGGGGGAGCAGGCGTGTTTTCATGCGGCTGCCTCCGTTTCGGCGGGCGTTTCGTCGCTTTGCTGCGCGGGCGTTTCTGCTGCCGGTGTTTCGGTGCTCTGCTGCACCGGCGGCTCGACCGGCAGCTCGACCGGCGGCTGCACGGGCGGTTCGACCGGCTGCTGCACCGGGGTCTCAATCGGCTGCTGCACCGGCGTTTCGACCGGTGGCTGCACCGGCGTCTCCACCGGTTGCTGCGCCGGGGTTTCCACCGGTTGCTGCACCGGCGTTTCCACCGCGGGCTCCTCCGCGGCGGGACCGACCTTGATGATGCGGTTGCGCTTGTTGTACTTGCTGCGCGCCTCAAAGGTTTCGGAAATCAGATTGCCGTCCGCGTCATAGAGCTGGCGGTAGGTGTCCACCAGATAGCCGGTGTAGGGCGTCGTGTCCACGACTCTTGCGCCCGGCGCCAGCGTCGGGTCGACGATGGTCTCCTCCTCGTAGGGCGTGGTGGAGATCAGGTTCGTGCGCATCTTGACGTAGGTCTTGTCGGTCTTGGTGCCGACGATGGTCACCGTGAGGTAGTTGTTGCTGCTGTATTCGGTCTTAATCTTGATGGGGTAGAGCGTGTTGTTGCGGAAGATGAAGTCCGGACCGCCGCCGGAGACGGTGGCGTCCAGCCCCAGCCCGATGTAGTCCGAGGCGAAGCCGTGCGCCGTGCGCGCCACGATTTCCATGTTGGCCAGCAGCGCGGCGGCGTAGGTGGTCGAGCTGCACTGGCACGCGCCGCCGCCGTCCATCTCCACGGTTTTTCCGTGCAGATAGCCCGGCGCGCTCTGATAGCCGTTGGAGGCGGAGAAGGGACCGGTGTAGCTGTAGTAGTTGAACTCCTCGCCGCTGTTGAGCACCGCGCCGTTGACGCGCGCGGCGGTCAGCTTGACGTTGGACTTGCGCCCGGCGGCGCCGCCGACGCGCGTGGTGTACGTGCCCAGCACGTCGCGGAAGAGCACCTTGCGCAGTTCCTCCGCCGTGACCTCCGGCTCGGACACCTCGGTGGGCACGCTGACGCGCTCACCGGGCTCGGCGGCCTCCAGCACGGACTGCGCGGCGGCGACGTCGAAGTTGATTGCCATGCGCTCGGGCAGGATGGTCTGCGTCTCCTTGTCGAAGCGCGCGTTTGCCATCTCATCGCCCAGCAGGGCGTCGATGGCGGCAAGGTCGCCCGTCTCGGCGGGGATTGCCGTGCACTGCAGCGTCACGCTGCGCGAGCCGTTCTCGTCCGGCTCGGAGTTGAGCAGCGCCGCGCGCAGCGCCGCGGCGTCCACGCGGCGTCCGTCGCGTTCTTTGGTCAGATAGAGCCGGTTTGACTCGTCCAGCTCATAGGAAAAATCCTGCGGCTCCAGCGCCGCCGCCTCGGCAAGCGCTCGGGCGGCATTCACCGTCCAGCCCTCGGCGGGGACGGGCGTGATGTCCGTCTGCGTGCCCAGCATGGCGCGCAGCAGCGTCCAGCCGTCGGCGATGGGATTGCCGCTGTGGCTTTCCTCGTAGGCGGCGCGCGCAAGCGCATCGGCGTCAAAGCGAACGTCCAGCGCGTCATAGCTGCGGTAAATCGCCTCCGTGCCGTCCTCCAGCAGCGCGTGCACGCCGTTCTCGCGCCGCATCGCGTCCAGCGCTGCGGCGATGCGGTCTGCCGCCTCCTCCTGCGTCAGCGCGCTGACGTCGGTGCTGCCGACAAAGGTGTTCGGCGCAATGGTGTCCCGCGCCGTGGCGGCAATGCAGAAGCCCGCGCAGACGAGCAGCAGCGCCAGCACGAGCACGGCGGGCAGCAGCAGGACCATCGGTTTTGTGACCCGTGCCGATTCATCTGTGTTGTCGACCACTGCGCCAACAGTGGTCTCTGTGACTGCGGCGGCGTCCGCCGCCTGTATGGAATCTGCCTCACGTTCTCGCTTCCCAGGCATCCTTGATTCCTCCCCCAAGTTCATGTTCTGTGATTGTAAAATGGGCTTTGTCCCTCAATTACCCCTCATCATATCACATTTCAAAAGAAAAATCATTACAAAGCGATAACAATTTATCCCTTTTTTGCCTCCGACGCAGAGCGTCGCCCACCGGCGCGTCCGCTCGCCGGGCGTCCGGGCGGAGGGGACAATGGCTTGTACGGAATATATGAAAAGCGGCGCGTTTTTCCGGGTGAATAAGGACAACTTTTTTCAAAAATGTACAAAGATTAAAATTTGACCAAATATGCCGTTGACTTGAAAAAATGCGGTGTTATACTGTAATCAGGTGGAAAGTGACCTTTTTATTCTTCCGCCTGCGGCAAGGTCCAAAAGAAGCAGTCCATGGGATGAGACGGAGCTTGACTTCTGCTCCTGTTGCGCGCTGTCAAGGAGGCGGCTCACAATGGCATTTACCACCAACGCGGCCCTGCAGAACAGGGTCATTTACTCTGTCTATGTCCGCGCGCATACGGCGGAGGGAACCTTCAACGCCGTGGCAAACGATTTGTCGCGCATCCGCGCGCTGGGGGTGGACTGCATCTGGTTCATGCCCATTCATCCCATCGGGATAAAGGGCAAGAAGGGGAGCCTCGGCTGCCCCTATGCCAACCGTGACTATCGCAACGTCAACCCGGCCTATGGCACGCTGGCGGACTTCAAGCACCTGTGCGACGCCATCCACGAGATGGGCATGCAGGTCATGATTGACGTGGTGTACAACCACACCTCGCCGGATTCCGTGCTCTGGACGGAGCATCCGGAGTTCTTTTACCGGCGCGCCGACGGCAGCCCCGGCAACCACGTCGGGGAGTGGACGGACGTCATCGACCTGGACTACGGCGTGCGCGCGCTGTGGGACTATCAGATTGAAACGCTGACCCAGTGGGCGACGCTGGTGGACGGCTTCCGCTGCGACGTGGCGTCGTTCGTGCCGGTGGACTTCTGGAAGCGCGCCCGCGCCGCGGTTGAGGCGGTGCATCCGGGCTTCATCTGGCTTGCCGAGACGGTGCACCGCGCGTTTGGCGCATACTGCCGCAGCATCGGCATGTATTCCGCCCGCGACACCGAGGTGTATGAGGCGTTCGACATCGAATACGACTATGACATCCGCGACGCCTTTGAGCGCGTGCTGCGCGCGGAGGCGCCATTGTCCCAGTGGACCGACCTGCTGGAGTTTCAGGAGGCGGTCTATCCCGCAAACTACAACAAGCTGCGCTTTTTGGAAAACCATGACCAGCCGCGCATTGCCTCCCTCGTGCACGACGAGGGCCGGCTCATCAACTACACCGCCATGCTCTACTTCCTCAAGGGCACCACGCTGCTCTACGCGGGCCAGGAGTGGTGCAACGAGCGCCTGCCCAGCCTCTTTGAGCGCGAGCCCATCGACCGCGCCACGGGGCGCGACCTCACGCCGCTGCTGCGGACGCTGCGCGGCATCAAGCGTGACAGCCTCGCCGCCGACGATGCGTTTTTTGCCGCGGCACAGGATGACAGCCGCATCGCGGTCATGCGCCGCAGCAACGGCGAGGCGGACAAGTTCGGCGTGTTCAGCCTCGACGGACGCAGCGCCGACGTGACGCTCGACGCGCCGGACGGCAGCTACGTCAATCTGATTGACGGCTCCGCCGTCGTCGTGCGGGACGGTCTGCTGCACTGCACGGGCAGGCCAATCATCTTCCGGACCGCCGCGCAGCGCAGAGACGGCGTCTGATACTGATTTCAAATCAAAAAGATTGATTTGAAATCGCGCGTGCTTCGCACGCTCATGCCGCGCAGAGCGCGTCATGTCGTCTCATGCGATACCTACGCGCCTGCGGCGCTATCAAAATGCTTTTCAAGCATTTTGAT